>CAZMCL010000007.1:0-17180 GCA_964564375.1 uncultured Methanoregula sp.
CGAGGATGGCACGGCCTGTCACCGCGCTTTTCTTTGCGGGAATAACAGTATTATCCTTGCAGAAGACCTCGACCTGTCAGACCAGACACTGACAACTTCTCCGCTGGTGGTTATATTTTATCCTTGGATCGTAAACGACATGGATGGTGTGCCCGTGCTTGCTTTTGCCGAATCTGTCAGCGATGAATTTCTGGACCAGCCTAAATTAACGGAGTGATATCCATGATCCTCCTCTTCATTGCCGACGGTCGCAGCATCCATACCCAGCGCTGGGCAGAATACTTTTCAGAGCGGGGTCACGAGGTTCACCTCATCACGTACGATCCCATGGGTCGCTCCATTCATGGAGTAACCGAATACGTACTGACCTCCCGCTGGAAGAACCTGTATCTCTCGTTCATCCCCCGCCATCTGGCTATAAAGCAACTAGTCATCAGGATCAGGCCCGACCTCATTCACGCCCATTTCATTGCCAAGTATGGTTTCCACCTGCCGGATCTCAGCTTCAGACCTTCCGTTGTGTCGGCATGGGGCGATGATGTGCTCATTCTCCCTCCAAAAAGCCGGCTTATCCACTGGCATACAAAAAAGGTTCTGGAATATGTTGATCTCATATACGCCGTATCGCACAACATCGGGCACCATATTATTACGGATTTTGGGATCCCCGGTTCAAAGGTACATTATCTCCCGTTTGGCATCGATACAGACTTATTTTCACCAAATCCTGATTCATCGGATAACAGTGGCCTGGTTATTGAAATTTTTTCCAACCGTGGATTCTTCTCGGTTTACGATAACGAGACGCTTGTCCGGGGATTCGCTCTTGCGTATGAGAATGACCGTCGCCTCCGGCTCACGCTCAAAGGAGACGGTCCGCTTGAACAACCGGTCCGCGATCTTGTTACCTCACTCGGAATATCGGATGTCGTGACCTTTAAAGCGCGAACATCCTATTCGGATGTTCCGGACGATTACCGCCGGGCACATATCTTCATCACTACTTCCATCTCGGATGGGACACCGGTCTCAATCCTTGAAGCAATGGCAAGCGGTCTTCCCTGCATCGCGACAGCGGTTGGTGGGATCCCCGAATGGGTTGAAGATGATAAAACCGGGTTCATGATCCCCCCCGGATCACCTGAATCTGTTGCGGAGGCGATTATAAAGCTTGCATCAGATCCCGGCCTCCGCTCACGCGTGGGAGCCGCGGCACGCGAAGTCGTCCTAAAAAATGGCCGGTGGTCCTCTCTCATGGCACAGGCAGAGAAAGATTATCAGGCACTCATTGAAACATATAGACAGGACCAATCATGAAATGGCAGGACAAAAGGGTGCTTGTAACAGGGGCCGGGGGATTTATCGGCAGCCACCTTGTCGATGAACTGCTCAGGAAAGGAGCGGATGTAACTGCGTTCGTGCATTACAATGCCCGCAATGACTGGGGGATGCTCGAAGGCCGCTACTCGGACAGTACAAATAACCTGACCGTCATTGCTGGCGATGTTACCGATGCATTCTTTGTGAAAGGAGCAGTTGCCAACAAAGAGTACGTCTTCCATCTCGCGGCACTCATCGGAATCCCGTACTCATACGTTGCCCCGGAATCATACATCAATACCAATATCAAAGGCACGCTCAACGTCATGCAGGCATGCCTTGACCATGAGATAACCCGCGTTATACATACCTCCACAAGCGAAACCTACGGAACCGCACTCTATACGCCGATTGATGAGAAGCACCCCCTGCAGGGACAGTCTCCGTACTCCGCAAGCAAGATCGGGGCGGATAAGATTGCAGAATCGTTCTATTGTTCGTTCGGCCTCCCCGTCACCACAATCCGCCCGTTCAACACGTTCGGGCCCCGCCAGTCCACCCGCGCCGTCATCCCCACTATCATCACACAGGCCCTCACCGGCAAGACCGTGAAGCTCGGCTCGCTTACCCCAATCCGCGACCTTACTTATGTTGCCGATACCGTAGCCGGATTCATAAAACTTGCCGAGAGTAAAAAGACGGTTGGTAAAACTGTCAACACCGGTTCCGGCCGGGGTGTCACAATCGGCGAACTTGCTGATATCATCATCCGGCAGGTCAACCCGAACGCAAAGATAGTCTGCGAGGAAAAACGGGTCCGGCCGGAGAAGAGCGAGGTCATGGAACTCCTTTGCGACAACCGGTGCGCTGCCGAGCTCGCCGGCTGGAAACCCGAATTTACACTCGAAAAGGGACTATCCCTGACCATTGACTGGATGAAAGAGCATATCGCGTCGTATAAACCGGGAGTATATACGGTGTAAACAATGCAGGCCATTGTCTTAGCTGGAGGGAAAGGGAGGCGACTGCTTCCCTATACAACTGTACTGCCAAAGCCGCTGATGCCAATCGGCGATTACCCGATACTCGAGGTAATCCTTCGGCAGCTTAAACATGCCGGTTTTAACAATGTTACTATCTCAACCGGCTATCTCCACGAGCTCATCCACGCATATATTGACAGCAACAAAACCCTCGGCCTGAAGATTTCGTACGCGCACGAGGATAGGCCACTTGGCACAATCGGACCCCTGAGGCTTATTGAGGACCTTGATGACACGTTCCTTGTCATGAACGGGGATATCCTTACGGACATCGATTATAAAGCTCTCATTGACTGGCACACAGAGAAAAATGCGATCGCAACCGTTGCAACATACCAACGCGATGCCCCCATCGATTTTGGAGTGCTGGAAAAGAACGATGAAAACCGGATTGTCGCTTTCCGGGAGAAGCCGGTCTACCACTTCGATGTCAGCATGGGAGTCTATGTTTTCTCAAAGAAGATCCTCGAATTCGTCCCGAAAGACGAACCCTTTGGTTTCGATCAGCTGATGTATGTCCTGACCGAGACAAAGGCGCCTGTCTTTAGTTTCCCACATACCGGCTACTGGCTCGACATCGGCAGACCCGACGATTATGCCCGCTCTATCGAGGAGTTTGAGCGCTATAAAGACCGATTCCTCCCATGAAAGTCCTCGTAACCGGTGCTGCCGGTTTCACCGGCATGCAGATGATGGAATTCCTCGCAGCCCGGACTGGTGTAGAACCGGTCGGGCTGGTTCACCGTCGGGTTCCGGCAGGTTGCGATAAACCGGAATCCTTTGTGGTTGCAGAACTGCTGGATCGCGAAAACCTTCAAGCAGCAGTAGCAGCGATCCACCCAGATGCAGTCATCCACCTTGCCGGTCTGACGCATGGGACTCACGATGTTCTGCAAACAACCAATGTTACCGGCACAAAAAACCTGGTGGATGCAACCCTTGCTGCAAATACGGACTGCCGCATCCTCGTAATCAGTTCCTCGGCGGTGTACGGGTATGCAGGCGATTTCCCGATACTTGAGACTGCACCCTTACAGCCTGTAAGCGACTATGGCCGGAGCAAAGTTATGCAGGAAACTCTGTGCCTGAACTACAACAATAGTGACGCGGCCATCGCGATTGCCCGCCCTTTCAATCTCGCCGGACCTGGCCAGCCAGAATCGTTTGTCTGCGGGAGGATTGTAAAACAGGTCATGGAGATCGAGCAGAAAACGAGGATGGCGATAGAACTCCGGGAGACTTTATCAGCACGGGACCTTATTGATGTGCGCGATGTCGTGCGGGGGTACTGGGCGCTTGTATCCCATCCTGACTTCACAGGCGATTGTGCTAAAAAAGCATTCAATCTCGGGTCGGGAAACGCGTATCCGGTTTCCACAATCATTTCCCTGATTGAACAGATTACCGGGAATCAATACAAGGTCCAGTTACCGGATACTCTTCCATCCATTCCGGTCCCCACGCAAAGGAGTGACAATACCCGGATTTCCGGGTTGACGGGATGGAAGCCGGAGATATCCCTGAAAGAGACGCTCCGGGATATGATTGCGGCAGCGCGGGGGATGCGATAAAAAAATGGGTATGGGCTCCCTGCAGAAAGTTATCGAGTATTGTTTTACGATGGCCCCCGCCTCGGGGCCTCTTTGAGGCGCGGCGGGGCAGATTGCCGGTTTTTTTAAAAAGAAAGATGGTAATTGAACCGCCGCGGGGGCGCCCTGCCGGGAACGGCGGCACCTATCCCTTCCGGGGGTACGGGGGCATCAGCCCCCATCACCAGCCATTTCATGCATGAGTACAGTAAAAATTTTTTTTGACAAAAAATGGGAAAATTTCAACAGAAAATCTCATATTATCCCCATATCTGCCAACCGCGCCGGCAGATACTTCTTCGTTACAAAATCCAGCCCGCGCGCAGCAAATGCCTGCTGTTCTGATTTCAGGTTCATCTCGATCTGGAGGTTTATCTGCTTTTTCCAGTAATCCGTTGCAAAACGCGGATCGGTAAGCTCGGATTTGAGCGCCTCGACATCTTTGTCTGTCAGCTTGTCCGATGGCAGGTTGTAATCCCGGATATCGCTTGGTTGCAGACCCAGAAACTGGGCTTTTGGTGTCGCCAGAAGTTCCGACATATGCGCGCTCTTGATGGCACCATATGCCACCGACGCGAAGATCCGGTATGACCACGGGTCGCCATCCGTGAAGACTAGCACGGGAAGGTCCCAGTTTGAACTGATTTTATTGAGCATCCGCCGGGTCGAACGTGCCGGCTGGCCCTTGAGGTGGACAAGGATCGCGTTGTGTTCCTCGTCAAACCCGTTCTCGATCAGACGGTCGTACATACCACCGGTCTCTATCGCGATCACGAACTTTGCATCATGATCCACGAACTCGATATTTTCCACATTGTTCGGGATAGTATATCCTGCCTGCCCCACATCGTCCTGGCAGTGGAGGGTCTTCATCCCCCGCCGGGTCTCTTCCCGGATCCGCATCGGCCCGTATATAGATGCACCGTTCTCTTCAGGATGGAGGTGGAATCCCTCGCGCGGGACTTCCGAGAGGATTTCGAGATCCTCAATAAGGGAGTTGCTCTCGTCCTGCGCCCCGAACTTCGCGCGTTTCCAGCCCTCGGAGATGTAATACATCTCTCTCAAAGTCGAGGACCGGTTTTCCTTCAACTGCTGCTTGATGAACCCGATTACGTAGGCCATCTTCAGGAGGTGCGTTGCGCTCTTGGCCGAGGCTGCAGTGCGTGTGCTTTCCTTGTCCCCGTATTTCCAGACCTCGCTTGCATCGTCGAACTCGATGTTGTATTTCGTACGGGTGGGAAGGGAGATGGAGGGGATCTCGCCTGCTTTCATCTGGTCGTACCATGCGCTTGCGATCCGGAGCAGGGCGGTCATCGATTTCTTTTCCAGTTCTTCCTTAGACATCGAGGTCCACCACCATTTTCTTGGCATCATCTATGCCGCGAATATCGATTATTCCTCCGCCATTTCCCGTATAAGAAATGCTTGAAACATTTTTGGGAGGCACGACAATCTTCCACACTTTTGTGAACTGTCCATCCATGTCACTTACAAAATCCGCTTTCGGTTTTGCATCGGCAGCGTTGTCAGCAGAGATATCATATATCGATATTTCCCCGTCATAGCCACTGTAGTTGGAAAGTTCGATGGTAACCCTGCTGTCGCGCGTCCATTTCTTGACGATCAGTTTCCGCATCAATTTTCCTTCAATGGGGGAGGTGTCGACAACAGGTTTCTCCACAATCTCGCTCACCTTCTCCGCGATCTCGGGGATGATGGCGCAGACCGCACGGGCCCGGTCCTCGGCAAGCTTGCCCTTATCCCGCCGCGAGACAAAGTGTTTCAGATCCCGGCCAAGGTCCTGCAGGGCGAGCACGATCTCTTTCTCGATCTCCGGAATGCTCGCAATAGCGTCCTTGCTCTCGCTCGTGAACGGGACATTGGTGGATGCCACGTGGACAAGGATCAGGATTGGACCAGTAGGGAGGCCCTGCTGCGAAATATTGTACGACTTCCAGTTCACCCGCGATATGCAGTCCGTGATCGCGCAGGCACCCTGCTGGTACATGAGCGGGACCCGGTTCGCAAACCGGAGGATTATCGCGTTGCCTTCAGCGGGAAGTTTGCCACCATACCCGATGGCGGCTTCGACCATGAACGAGTGGCCGGAAAAGACCGAACTTGGGCGGGTGCGGGCTGCGACAAAGTCCATCTGGAACTCCTTGTCAAGCCCACGCCGTATCAGCTCCTCACCAATCGGGGAAAGACACTGGGATGAGGGGGGTGCCGGGACGGCAATGGCCTGCATGGCAGCAAGCAGGGCCTTGAGCTGCCCGGCAGTGAACACTTTTACTTTAACCGTGCCTTTGAGTCCGGCCATGTCGCACATGTCCTGCGCGGATTTCTTGCCCACCCTGCTAAAACCATTCACGAGAAAGTCAAGGAGTTTATCCTCACTCGCAGTTGCCATCCTCTTGAGCTGGCCGAACTCAATGCCGTGAGGATGGGGCTGGATAGCGACCGGGCAGGCAATCACTTCCTGGCTCACCCGCTCGAACGTGAACGCCTCGTCATCGAGTTCAACCCGGAACCGGGCATGAGGGTTGACGATAGAAGTATACCGCAGGTATTCGAGCAGCTTCTTCTTTGCCGCCATTGTGCTCCGGAACTCTATCTGCACGCGGGTGCCGTGGATCCGGTCCCATTCAAACGGCCCCTCCGAGATGATATCCGGCTCGTTGGTCTCGATCTTAATCTGGATCTCGAACCGGTGCGCAGATTCCTTATGCCCGGTCCGGGAGATAACAACGGTCGGAAGCCCGCTGGTCAGTTGGGCATAGAGGACGGCTGCCGAGATCCCGATTCCCTGCTGGCCGCGCGTCTGCCGGATCTGGTGGAACCGCGACCCGTAGAGGAGTTTGCCAAAAACGTATGGCACCTGCCTGGGCATGATACCGGGACCGTTGTCCTCGACAATGATCCGGAAGATGTCGCTTGAGATCTTCTTGATGCTGATAAAAATGTCCGGGAGCACCTGCGCTTCCTCACACGCATCCAGCGCGTTGTCCACAGCTTCCTTGATGGTGGTTATGACCCCGCGCGTGGGGGAGTCAAAACCGAGCAGGTGCTTATTCTTCTCAAAGAATTCCGCGACACTGATGCTGCGCTGCTGCTTTGCCAGATCCTCAGCGAGCACCATGCGCGCCCACCTCGGCTACGGCTTCGTTGAGGCTGACCGTCTTCTGTTCTCCGGTCTTTAGGTTCTTCAGCGTGACCTCTCCGGATTCCGCTTCCCGCTGCCCGATCACAACCGCGAAATCTGCGGATTTGGCAGCATGGGCAAGCTGTGCACCGAGCCCCCGCCCCATGAGATCCATCTCGGTGCGGATGCCGGCTTCGCGAAACGCGCGACCCACTTCCAGCGCCCGTTTCCGCCCCTCGTTCGTGCAGACCAGCCCCACAACGGTATCCTTCCGGGCGTGTGCCTCGCCAAGGGAGACCATCACGCGGTCGAATCCGATAGCAAACCCGCATGAGGCCACATCGTCACCACCAAAAAGGTGGGCAAGGCGGTACGCCCCCCCGCCCATGATCTGGTTCTCGGCCCCGAGGTTCTGCGCGAAGCCTTCGAAGACCATGCCCGTGTAGTAATCAAGGCCCCGGGCAATACCGAAGTTTAAGGTGTATTTCACATCCGATGCATCGAGCGAGGCTATGATCTGTTCCACCCGATCCCTTTCCGGAATCGTGCCCGCAATCTCGAATGCCTCGGCAAGCTCGCGAGTCTCCACCAGTGCAGTGAGGGACGCGGCGAGGTCGGTCTTGTTCAAGGATTCGAGCGTGGCATTCAGACCATCGAAATCCTTCTTGTCAAGGTGTGCCCTGACCTTCCGCTGCATCGCGGGTTCAAGATCCGCAACAAGATTCTTCATGAATGATAGGTGGCCGACTTTTAGATCATACGTCACTCCGGTCGCATTCAGCATATCGGACGCGAGCATGATCGTCTCCGCATCAGCTGCAGCAGTATCCGCACCAATCAACTCAACCCCGAACTGCCAGAACTGGCGGTACCGGCCCTTCTGCGGCCGCTCGTACCGGAAACAGTCGGCAAAGTAGCACCAGCGCAGGGGTTTGGGTGCCACTTTTGCCTCATTGATGTACATGCGGATGACAGCTGCCGTAATCTCCGGGCGCAGGGCAAGCTTACGGCCACCCTTGTCCTCAAAGACGTACATCTCCTCAACAATGCCTTCACCCGACCGCATCGTGAAGAGCTCGAGATCCTCAAATTCGGGCGTGCAGACTTCCCGGTATCCCCACCGGCGTGCAACTTCGCGGAGGCGCCACTCAACGGCGCGGCGCGCTTCCATCTCATCGGGTAAAAAATCCCGGGTCCCCCGTGGTTTTTGGAGCATGGTGAAAATTCCCTATCCTTGTACTTGCGTTATACCATTATTTCTTATTCATCCGGCTTATCGGTACGCTGCCGATGAAACGCTGGAACGTATCCTCGTTTTTCCAGATTTTTTCCCGGTCGATCTGTCCCTGGAGATACAATGCACCAAGAATAAGACCGAGACCCAGCAGCTCGAAATTCCCCATTGTCAGTGTGATCATGGTGCCGAGCGTTGCAACCGCGCCATACAGGATACCATAGTATGCGGCTTTCCGGTAGCCTTTAAGACCGGTTCGGAAAAAGATCCGGGCATCCCGGAGCCAGAGAAAGATTGTGGCGCATGTCCCAAACATTGCCACATAAATGAGGTACGTCATGCGAGTATACTACCTTATTATACGCCGTTCCATATCTGTATTATTACAATCATGCCACACCACCATGCAGTAGCGGACATCCTGGCGCAGTATAAAAACGGGGAGATCGCGCTTGAGGACGCAGCTGAGGCTATCGAGGGATTACGACTGGAGCGGATTGGAAATATCGCCTGCCTCGATCTGGGCAGAAATGTCCGGTGCGGGATGCCGGAAGTTGTGCTTGCCGAAGGCAAAGATCCCGCGCATCTTGCCGAGATTGCGATCCGTCTTGCAGAATCCTCCGGCAGATGTGTTGTGACAAGGATCAGCGCGGTGCAGGTTGAAAACATAATAAAACTTGCCGGGCACAAAGGGATCGAAACAGATTACCGGCAGGACGGCCATATCCTGATCCTCGGCAATAATCCGGTACCGAAACCCACTGGCGGGATTGTTGCGATTATCACCGCAGGAACTTCTGACATCCGCGTAGCTGAGGAGGCCAAAGTGATTGCAGAGGAGATGGGGTGCGAGGTGAAGACGGCATACGATGTCGGCGCTGCGGGTATCCACCGGCTCTTCCCGGCATTAAAACCGCTCCTGTCAGCGCACGCGTTCATTGTCTGCGCTGGCAGGGAAGGGACACTTCCCTCAGTTGTTGCCGGGATCGTCGACAAACCGGTCATCGGTGTCCCGGTCAGCGTAGGCTATGGGTACATGGGCGAAGGGCAGGCAGCCCTTGCGAGCATGCTCCAGTCCTGCTCGGTCATCTCGGTTGTCAACATCGATTCCGGTTTCACGGCCGGCGCATTTGCAGCACGGATAGCAAACCTGGGAGCACAACCATGAACATGAAACGCGGATTCTATATCGGGCGGTTCCAGCCCTATCACAACGGGCACCAGTCCGTGCTTGAGCATATCGCAGAGAACATGGATGAAATCATCATTGGTGTTGGAAGCGCGCAGCTCTCGCACCAGGTGGACAACCCGTTCACGGCGGGTGAACGGGTGCTTATGATCACCCGCTCCCTTGCCTCGCTTGGCTGCCCGTTCTATGTTATCCCAATAGAGGACATCCAGCGGAATGCACTCTGGGCAGCTCATGTCCGCTCCATGTCACCGCCATTTGATATCTGCTATTCTTCAAATCCGTTGGTTGTCCGCTTGTTTTCCGAAGCGGGCATCAACGTCCAGTCACCTGCAATGTACGATCGGGAGAGACTGAATGGAACAGAGATTCGCCGTCGCATGCTCGCAGGGGAACCGTGGGAAAAACTTGTGCCCGATGCTGTGGTGCAGGTGCTCAGAGAGATTGACGCCGCCGAGCGGCTATGCCAGATTTCAAAGAACGATTAAGACGGTGGAGAAGATGCGGGTTTTTTTCAAAAAGATCTTTGGTACAAAAGAACCGGAGTCCGTCACGATCGCATTCGGCTCCATCCCGGGCATGCTCGGCGAACGGGAGGCTGTGGCACGCCTTGCTCTCAAAGATCAGACACAAACACCCAAACAGAATATCCGCAATGCGGCAGCCCAGCTCCAGCTCATTGTCAATGCCATAGCTGGAGCAGAACAGGATCCCGCAATCCATCCCAAGCTCAAAAGCATTGCAAAGAACACTCTCCCGCAATATATCAGGGCAATGAACACTGCCATGGCAAAAGAACTCCCCGAAAACAGCGAGGAATTCTATCCTGCCGCAGTGGAATGCGTGAAGAACTGCCTCAACAGCATTAACGGTCCAGGGCGCTACCTCCAGATCGTTTTCCCTGAAGAGATGAAAGCCTCCCGTAAGGGAATCGATGCTATCGGGCATGAGATCAATACCATCACCGCCGCGCTGGGGGAATATCGAAAAGAGATGGCGGCAGTCACCGAGGCGCGTACCCTGTATGCAACCATTCTCGGCTGCGCCGAAGATCTATTAAAAGCTGTAGAAAAGAACCAGCGCACCCGGCAGAGGATTGACGAGATCACGGAGCGGCTGACCGAGATCGGAAAGGAACTGGCGGGAATGCCTTCCGATTCCCGTATGGCTGAAGTTGATGATATAAAAACATCCCTGCGTGAACTCGAACAACATTTTGAGGAAAAGACCCGGATCTATGCGGCTCACTCCATGACTGTATCTCATGTCCTGCGAAAGGCAGAAAAGATTGCAACAAAACAGAAGCATACCGGTGAGATTGCGACCCTGAAGCATGCAATGATCCTGCTGTCCGATCATGAACTGCCTGTCTGCACCGAACTGGAAGCTGCGCTTGCGGCAGCATACCCGGTTGTAGAAAGGATGATTAGTGCTGACGAGATTGCGCTTAAAAATAAAGAGGAACGCGCGGTCTTCTCCGATACAGCCCGCTTCTGTTCAGACATGGGCCGGATCTGTGCAGAGCTGCGCACACTGGAGGAGGCATGCAGGTCTGCACAGGATGCACTTCATGCCCACCCGCTTTTAGTAAAAACCGGTTCTCTTGAACGGGAAAAGACACAACTGAAGGCAATGCTCGAAAAGGAGCAGCAGTCGCAACAGGATCTTTCCGACTGGCAGCAAAAAACACAGGAACGCGTACCGGATCTCCGCGAAGCACTAAAGAAAAAGGTGGGGGAGATTATCGGGAGGAACGTGCAATTTTCTGATGAGTCTCCGACATCAGCATGAGAGTTGTGCTGATAACCGGATGTCCCTCATTTTCAGGTTTCATTCTTGTTTTCGTCAATATCCAGAAACATCTCATCAATATGCTCAATCAGCCAGTTCAGCCTGTCATGGGTGAGGTCTTCGGATATTGTCTGTCGCATTGCAGATTTCACCACTGGTTTCTACCGGTACTTTTTAGACCGGCATCATTTCGCCCGCATGTCAATGAACTCCTCCAGCCCCTTCTGGCCGGCTGCGAATTCATCGGACCAGCCATAGCAGTCGTGAAGCATCTGGGCAATTACATCGGAGAACGTCATGTTCCCACGCTTGAGCGCGAGCAGCGCCTCATACACCTCAGGATCGATCCGGACCGAACGTCCTTCACCTGCCCGAGGCATAATAACCACTTTGTGGTAACAGAATATAAATATATCGCATAAATCAGAGGAAATACACGTCCAACTTTATATAAAACACACAAAACGCACCTAATCTGCAGCGATCGGGGATCCAGACAGGCAGGAGAGATGCAGAAGAGAGAAAATTCAAGACCGGTTTTAGTCCCGGGGGGCAATACGGATGAATGCGAAAGTGGAGAAATCCGTGTAGGCAAATTCAGGCACCGGGCCAAAGCATCCGCCTACCCTGAAAAGTGTGGGGAGATCAAGGGAAACCCTTGCGACATCGAGCGGGATGGTACCCCCATCCTTTTGCAGTTCATGAGGGATGAATTCAAGTTCCTGCTGGACAATTCCTTCGGGGGTCTTCCGGCAGCAGATATGCTCGTGCTGGTGACCGCAACACATGTGGGTGAGCCCGCGCTGTTCAAGGGCCTCAAAGGCCATGGATGCCGTGTAGTGGTAGCCGGTAAAGAAGTCCCCCGCCTCATGCGAGAGACGCTGCCAGCACTTGAGCCGCAGGACCTGCGTTCCAAGTTCGAGAGGTCCCCCATGGACAAAGAGCATTGTATGGTCCTGCCATTCCATGGGCATGGAATCGAAGATCGAAAGCAGCGGGGAGTTGCGGAGCTGTTCGTGGCGATAGGTACTCGCGGCATCGCTGCCGCTGACAAGGATCCCGTTAAGAAAGGCATGGTCGTGGTTGCCTAAGATCGAGATCATCCGGTACTCGCGTGAGAGGGCGTGGACTTTCTCAAGGGTTTCCTGCGGCCGGCTTCCCCGGTGGAGGAGGTCCCCGAGGTTCACAAGCACATCCACCGGCCCAAATGCCTCATGGAATGCCTGAGTCCGAATACAGGAACTTAAGCCTTCGAGCGCTGCAGCGTCCGCGTGCACATCAGAAAATATTACTGCACCCATACCGTCAGCGAAAATATTGGTGCTTCCTTTTGATATAAACCATGGATGCCCGGGGTTCAGTCCAATCTGGGTGGCAGGCAAAGATATGTTGATGTTGAACCGGTTCAATGATAGTATCGGAGGGACGAACGCTCCCGCCCGGTGGGGCCGCAGAAGGATTTTTAGTCAGCCGAAACGGACAATATAAGGAGAGTGTGGAATAAATGGAGCGGTTTCTTGACAGCTATATCAAACGGATGAGTGGGGAGTATGCGAGCATCCCCCCGGCCACGGCGCATGAGATCGCGTCGGCATTCCTCCAGTTCAAATTCGGGCTCTACGAAAACGCGGTACGGGAATGCACGCATGCCATCACCCTCATTCCGGACAGCGTGCCCAATGCGGCCCTGAAAAAGGCCCTTGCCATTGTCCGGACCAATGCCGAGATCCGGAACAACTCACAGGTAACCCCTGACCTTTCGGTTATGTTTTCCGATGCCGAACGCACCTTTGTGGCAATCCCGCTCCCTGCCAACCAGATCGAAAACCCGGCCACGCTCGAACTCGACAATGCCATCGTCTTCATCTATGTTGTTGCGCTCATCACATCACCGGACGATGAGGAGGCTCTTGGAGAGCATCGCCGGTTTATCGTCCGGCTTCTCATGGATTATAAAAAAGCGCTGGGCCTTGCCTGACCCCTCTATCATATCCTGGGTCGGGGCCCGGAACTGGAATAGAATACCCAGAGATAAAATATTGACCGGATCATTTCAGGGAACCTGATTGACTCAATAAGGGAAGATCCCGTTAAGGTGGTCTGACGAAAATCATATCGGTGCCCGGTCCGATGGTAAAACTGAGGATTTTCCCAAAGGAAGTTCCAAAAAAAGCTGATTTTTTCCAGATTACAAACTATCCATGCTGATGCCGGTAAAGTCCTGCGCAACTTCGCGGATATCCTTCACGCCAAACGCGGTCTGGACCTGCGAGAGTTCGATTTGGTTTGCTGCATCGCACATATAGTCAAGAATGTCAACAGACAGTTCCTTCTGGATCTTGCTTTTCCGGAGCTGGTCGACAAGGGCCGCCATCTTCTCCGGCGGTTCCATTCGGAGTTTCGCAAGACTCATAACGCACATATAAATCCGGGTTAAGTTCCGGTCCGTCCCGGTTATACAATCAAAGAAATTCCGAATCACTTGTGCCTGATATATCTCTCCACCCATGACTTCACCTCCTGCCGTTGGTTTCTATCTTCGGTAAATTCAGTGTTCACAACATCAGTTTATAAACTTTCCGGAAAAACGAGGGTCTTTCGCAGAA
Source organism: uncultured Methanoregula sp. (assembly GCA_964564375.1). Taxonomy (GTDB): domain Archaea; phylum Halobacteriota; class Methanomicrobia; order Methanomicrobiales; family Methanospirillaceae; genus Methanoregula. The sequence goes on from CAZMCL010000007.1 coordinate 13,915, forward strand.
AATCCTGATAAAATGAAGGGTTTTTCAGGAAGTGCGGCTGGATTGTCAGACAAATGTATGACAATCGTCATACTGTGATCCCGACCTGCCGCAGGATGCTCACTTTGCTGCTGAAACAATCTTGATGATGTCGCCATCCTTGAGCTCGTGGTTCTCCTTGATACGCATCTTGGAACGGGCATCGATTGCATAGAGGAATCCCTTGCCGATATCCGTGTGCACCTGGTATGCGAGATCATGGGGTGTTGAACCCCGCCGCATCAGGAAAGCATCCGGCAGCATATCGCCCTGCTTGTTGCAGTAATGGTTCTCGTCTTCGACAGGATAAACCACGATCATGTCGAGAAGTTCGAAGACCGCACGGTTGATGGCCTGCTGGACACCTGTGCCCTTGCATTCTTTCATGACTTCGGCTATCTTCGCAAGCCCGACTTTCTGTGCTGGGGAGAGCGTTGCTTCATTAGCAATTGTGAACTGCTCATCACCCGGCAGGTACTGGATAACGTTCGCTGCCACAGCATTGCGGAGCGCCAGCTCGGATGCGGCGCTGGCAAACGCAACCTCCTGTGCGGCAAGTTTTATGCGCAGGGCCTCCGGCGCTTCATCGAACTTGTTACCCACGACCAGCATCGGCTTTGAGATCTTCACGATCTCCGCGCAGAGCGGGACAAGATCCCCGATTTCCGCATGCACGAGATCGAGCTTGAGTTTCAGTTCAATGTCACGGACATCTTCAAAGGTGATGCCAAAACCCACGAAGATGTCGGCAATGCCCTGCTGGATGGCATTTCCTTTTCCCTGCGACTGGCGACTGATACGAGCCCAGTGCTTGTCCAGGATCCCGTGGACCCACATCGTCATTTCTACAAGGAGGAACGAGACGTCGGTCTCCGGATCATGGTTGCCGACACCCACCGGGTTGCCCTCGGTATCCGTCCCGCCGCTCGCGTCAATAATATGCAGGATCGCATTCGCCTGCCGGAGATTGTCGAGGAACTGGTTGCCGAGACCCTTGCCCTTGTGGGCTTCAGGGACGAGCCCGGCCACATCGATGAGGTTGACCGCTACAAAACGGTTGCCATCCGTGCAGTGCGTGCACGTGACATTCAGATCGGCACACGCGCATCTCGTCCGTACATAGGCAACGCCAAAGTTCGGGTTGATGGTGGTGAACGGGTAGTTGGCGATCTCGGCATGTGCCATCGTGGCGGCCTTGAAAAAGGTTGATTTTCCGCAGTTGGGTTTTCCTGCAAGGGCAAGGGTGAGCATAACAATACCTCAGGTGGATGTAAAGAGCGTGTCGCAGAAAAAAAATCCGGACAGAATCTGACAAAGCTTTTCATCCCGGCTTATTAAAAGGTACTTATGACATTTTGCGAGAAAACAACATGTTATTTCGATAAGCCCGGCCCGGAGAATACCGATGACGCGGCGCGGTTTGCCATCGAGCGGGCAAAGGAATCCGGGATAAAAACCATCCTTGTTGCCAGTACATCCGGTAAATCTGCAGAAGTTTTTCACCGGGCGATAAAGGGGTCAGGCCTTGACCTTATCGCCATCTCGCATGTAATGGGCTTTGCAAAACCCGGCGAATGGGAATTTGACAAGGATATCGCAGCCCGGCTCAGATCGGAAGGCACGACCATTATCACCGGTACCCATACCCTCTCCGGTCTCGAACGTGCAATATCCCGTTCGCCAAAACTGGGCGGCAGCTCACGCACTGAAGTTGTTGCCGAGACCCTCCGACGCACGGTCGCCATCGGACTCAAGGTTGCCGTGGAATGCGTGCTGATTGCCGCAGACCAGGGTGCTATCGGCGTTGACAAAGAAGTTATTGCAGTTGGCGGCACCATGAGCGGTGCGGATACAGTCTGCGTCATCAGGCCCGCTCACACCGCAAATTTCTTTGATCTCCAGGTACGCGAGATCGTTGCCATGCCCAGGAACCGGTGACAATGGCTGTCGAATCGTTCAGGAAAGCGATCCGCCAGCTCGGTCAGATACCGCTACTCTGGGTACCGGGGATACTAGGTGGGGCAATTGCAGCAGGCATCTGGCTCCTCTTAAATTTTACCGGAGCGTTCTTCACGAGCCGGCTTTTCATCATCTTCGGGCTCATCCTGCTCTTTTTTACTGTCGGTGCACTCGTTCTACTGCGGGAGAACGGGGGGGACTTCGGGACTATGATCCGTGGAGGGGTGCAATATTTTTTCCGCATCCTGCTCCCGCTCCTTGTCATCATCTTCACGCTCATCATCATCTTCATTCTGCTTATGATCACTTTCGGGTTTGCCGGCTTAACGCCAGATCCCGCAACCCTTAGTATCGTCACGATCTGTGCTGTAATCCCCACCCTGATGCTCACCTTCTTCTTTGACATGGCGGCAGTTTTCGAAAATAAAAAGGTCTTTGAATCGATCCAGCGCAGCATCGTCCTCGTCTCCGAAAACGTCATGGGAGTGCTTGCCTTTTACCTCATCAGCGCCCTTGCCAGTTTTACCATCATCTTCGGGCTCATGATGGTATGGGAGATCGCCCTCTTCGAACAACTTGAACCGCTGTCCCGGTTCAATGAGACCCAGATGCAGGCTTTCACGCCGGAACAACTAATGGGAATGATCGGCCCCGAGGGGATCTGGATCACAGCGGGTATCCTCTTTATCGGTGGGATTCTTCTCATCCCCCTGCTTACCAGCTACAAGGCCTGTTTTTTCAAAACACTTTCCAGCGGTTCCATACCTCTCCAGCAGGATACTGGCGAGTACGACAGCAAAGGTCGCTGGTATAAATATTAATCCATTTTTCTAAGAGATTTAACCGGGAATGCCGGTTTTTATCAGACCCTGCACAGGTGTATTAACAAAATCACATCTGCAGTATGGATATTCTCCCCATGAAGTGCTTCCAGCAGAAATGGATCCGACCTATCGGGACATAAGGATCTGAAAAAAAGGATTTTCTGAAGAATCATTATCAGAATTTATAAAGCAAGAAAGAGGAGCATCGCAAACACCCCGCCGCTCAATGTCGCGAGGAGGTTGGTACCGGCATTACCCAGGAAACCGCGGTTCTCGAGTGTTGCTCCCACAACGCTGTCGATATTGGTGCCGACAAAACCGGCAATCGAGCAGATAACCACCATCCATGGCGTGATGACGCCAAGGAGTAACGCAACGAGCGAGACGAGAAGCCCGCCCATGAGTGCAACCGTCTCCCCGGTCAGGGTTACGCCGCCGTTGGTGCCGATGGGGACCTTTTTCAGT
>CAZMCL010000008.1:0-16729 GCA_964564375.1 uncultured Methanoregula sp.
AAAGGATGGAAAACGGTACGTTCCTTGGCGAAGATTACTTTGAGCGCTTACTTGCCGAGATACGGGAGATCCGCCTCAGCGAGAGACGGTTCTACCAGAAGATCACCGACATATATTCCACAAGCATCGATTACAACAGGGATGCCCCGACAACCCGCGATTTTTTTGCAAAAGTCCAGAACAAATTGCATTTCGCAATTCACGGCCATACCGCAGCCGAACTGATAACAAAGCGTGCCGACAGCAGAAACGATCACATGGGACTGACCTCGTGGGAGAACAGTCCTGACGGAAAAATTCTGAAAACCGACGTAGTGGTTGCAAAAAATTACCTGACGTCGCAAGAGCTCGAATCACTGGGCAGAATTGTCAATGCCTGGCTTGATCTGGCTGAAGATCGTGCCAGACGACAGATACCCATGACCATGGAAGACTGGGCAAAACGTGGAAGACTGGGCAAAACGTCTTGACCGGTTCCTTGAATTTGATGACCGTAAACTGCTTGAAGATGGCGGGAAAGTAACGGCAGAGATGGCTAAAGAGTTTGCCGAGACTGAATTTGAAAAATACCGTATTGTTCAGGACCGGCTTTTCGAAAGCGATTTTGACCGGATGCTCAAAGAGACAAAACTGCCGGAAAAAGCGTACCGGGACGATGAGCCGGATGATCCTGCTGACAACTAACAGGGTGATTTACGTTCAATACCCAGAAGTTCTGGCCCCTCCCAATCTCACTCTCCTCTGCACATTCCCGCAATGTGGACTTAATGGGGACATCCGCACCATCAACTTCTCCGACCCGGCAGACAAAGCCCGCCACGATCGCAGGGTTGCGCTCGTCACCCAGATGCTCGATTTGAATAAGCGGTTGCAGGACGCGAAGTTAGAGCATGAGAAGACGCTGCTCCAGCGGCAGGTTGAGGCGACTGATGCGGCGATTGATGCGCTGGTGTACGAGCTCTACGGGTTGACGGAAGAAGAAATAAAAATTGTAGAAGGAACTGCCTGAAAAATCAGGCCGTTGCCAAACCCGCCGTTTCCTGAAGATATTTAAGGAACCGCTCCCGGTTTGAGGGGAAACTGGAGAACGCTTTCTCGCAGACATCCGTGAACTTGGCAACCGTCTTCCGGTTGATCACTTCCTGGTTCTCGAAAATTCCAATCGATTTGAACTTCATGCCCCACTTCTCAAATGTCAGGAGGTTGATCATCGCTTCCTTCACCCGGTCGTCATTTACCATCGCGTAGATGAAGACCGGCCCGGATGATCCTTCGACAACGAAATCCACCGGGTATTTGCCTTCGGGATCGTGCACGGGATCCGACCAGCCCATCCGGATCTTTTCTTTGGGAATGTTCTGCTCGATGAATACCTTCACGTCCTCAAAGAATGTTGTGCGGACACGCTCCCGCGACAGGTACGAGACATCGGACACCCTCATCAGGGCCTGAATGAAGGTGTAGAGGGCGTCGCCATAGTGATCGTCATCCACAGAGATGATGAGTTCGCCGTCCCGCTCCTCGATCGTGAAGGCCGAGAGGGTATTGGAGATGATCTTCTGTCGCCCGCCTTCCCGTAGATCCCGTTCATCCAGTTCATAGGTCAGGTGCATGAGCGTATGCCCTTCATCGGAAAGCAACCAGCGACTTCCCTCCTTCTTGAGAACTATCGCGAGATGGTCCCCGTCATTGAACATGAACGGGGTAAAGACACGGAACCGGTTCGTCCCCTCGGATTCAATACGGACCTGCTCACACACGGTCTGGCGGAATGCCTTGGTTATCGCTTCAACAGACATTTCAATTCATCCCCCACAAAGAAAGGCTCTTGTTTTTCATGGATATGGCAAATCCGCAATCCTTCAGCATACAGTCTGTAGCTCCCTGGAAATTTGCATACCGATCCGTAAGTTCAGCAAAGGCATCCTCATCCCATCCCTGTTGCTGGTATCGTTCAGTAGCTGTATGAATATGAAACCCAAAGAACGTATCTCCCTCGATTTTATTGGTGTGCTCGTGGCTTTTACCATTATATCTCCTGAGGCGGAAATACTGGTTCGATCCTTTTGGGATATACAGGAGTATAACGGAAAAGTCAAGCGCGTTGATCTCATTCTGCCGGAATTTGAGGAGATACGAATTGCCTGCCTGCCCGGTCACTTCATACTCAAATTCCTGGTGGCCCCGCTTGGACCGGGGTTTTATATGGGAAAGGAAATCTTCCGGCAGAGATTTACCTTCACGTAATAATGTTCCAATTTCGTTATCATTTAACTGGATTGTCATACATGTTTTTCCTGATTTCGTGGAGAATCAATATGTTATTCCTGATTTTCATATATCTTCCGGTATTTAATAAAATGATCAAAAAGCGGTGTGAAAGTAAAAGTACGAATATTTTACATCGCGGATTCGGCAGAACACACGCTCATACTCCGGAAGATACCCACGGTGAAACTGTTGTAACCCATAAAAAAATGCTAGGGGGACCCTGCCCCCCCTCCCCCCTCCTCCACAAAAATTCCACCCGCTCACCCATCCTCAATCGACGGCAAAACCCCGGCCAGCTCCAAAGAATGACAGGGGACCCCCCCTCCCGCTTCCCGGCCGGGTGGGGGGAGCCACCCCCTCCGGAAAAAATCATGCCGGGGGGAGGGTACCCCCACCCCCCTACCTCATCCTTGAGTAACACGGGACTTCCTGCACGCGCCCGGGCTGCGGTTCGCGTGGAACTTACGGTGAGAGCGGGGACTCGTGGCTCCTACCCGGTAATGGGAAGCGCCCGGATTTTTGCGGCCGCGGGAGGGGGAGGGTACCCCCACCCTCCCCCCGGGGTCGTTGGGGGGAGTCCCCCCTTCCGGAAAAATTATCAGCAGGGGGAGGGGGGTACCACCCCCCTTCCACCCACGATTCAATGGCGTAAACAAACGATGTGGCAGGCCATGACCCGATATAAATTCAATGAAGTGATAGATTATAACCCGACAAAAAAGTATATTTATGTAAGGTTATAACCGTACACACAGTATGAGATTTGACAGGGATGGTTCAGACAGGTCACCACTGGACCGCGCCGGCCTTACACTCACGCCCCTCACCGAACTCCTTGCATCCATGAATCCGTGGTGGGCGGGAATGGACTTCGAAACCGGGAGACCCCGGCCTGCCTATCTCGCAACGATACAACGCTACCTCGATACAGATGAGATTATCGTGCTCAACGGCGTGCGGCGTGCAGGCAAGACCACGCTGCTCTACCAGACTATCCGTCACCTCATTTCCGATCGCAGGGTCCCCAAAAAAAACATCCTCTTTGTAAAATGCGATGACGAGGGGATCGCATCCCGCGACCATCCCGTTTCAGCGATTGTCGACACCTACCGTAAGGAGGTATCCGCACAAGGGACCATCTACCTTGTCTTTGACGAAATCCAGACAATCGCCGGCTGGGAACGGGCAGTCAAATCCCTCTATGACAGCAGGCAATACAGGATCATCATCTCCGGATCATCCTCATATCTCCTTGACTCCCAGGTAGCGACACTGCTCTCGGGGCGTTACCTTCCTGTAACAGTATATCCTCTCGATTTCCGGGAATACCTTTCCTTCCATGATATGGAACCGACTTTTGATCCAATTGTCCTTGCAGCCCGCAAATATGAAATCCTCGCCCTGTTGAAACGCTACCTTCGGGAAGGAGGTTTTCCCGCAATCGTCCTGCAGGAGAATGAACGGACGCGGCAGGACCAGCTCAGGGCATACTATGACAGCATCGTGTACCGCGACATTGTCCGGGTCAACGATGTGAGAAATCCAAACGCGCTCGCCGCCGTCCTGCACTACCTCTTCACCAACATTGCATCCCCCTATTCCTACCGGAAACTGAAAAGTGCGCTTGGGATCGATATCGAAACGCTCCAGAACTATATCCATTTCGCCGGTATGGCAAGGATTTTGTTCGAGATCCAGATCTTCTCGTATTCCCTGCACGTGCAGGCACGGGCCGGCAAGAAGATCTACTGCATAGACAACGGCCTCCGGAATGCGGTCTCGTTCCGGTTCTCCGAAGATGAGGGAAAACTTGCAGAAAATCTTGTCTTTATTGAACTTGTCAGGTCCGGATCAGCACCGTTCTACTGGAAGAAGAAACGCGAAGTTGATTTTGTGATCAAGAATCCGGATAACTCCCTCTCCGCAATCAACGTCTGTTACGCCGATACCATACCGGAACGGGAACACGATTCCCTGCACGAATTTGACAGGGAGTTTGGTGAAGCAGTCCGGGAAAGGATCATTCTCACGCGGGACATGGAGGGGGAAAAGGAGGGGATCTCCTGTATCCCGCTCTGGAAATGGCTGTTTGCCCAAAAATTAAGGTAAGTGCCGGCGGCGGGTTCCCTGCCATAATCAGGAAAACCTAGTCCTCCCCCTTGAACACCGCGATCAGGAGCATCACCACGGGAATCACTTCGAGCCGGCCGATCCACATCGTGACGATAAAGACCCACTTGGAGATGACCGGCATATCAGGCGAGACATACCCGCTGTTGATCCCGCAGGTGGAGAAAGCAGAGATGACGGAGAAGAGGATCTCGGTGATGGAATACGTGGTGGAGTGGAACTGGATGATGATGAGACTTGCGATAAAGACCGTTGCTACGGACAGGATGATAATGAGCATATTCTTTGCAGTCTCGAGTTCCGCGGTCGCCTTGGGGATGATGCGGCCTTCGATCCGGAACGGAATGAGCACCCTGCCACTGACATACAGTCGCTGGAACCACCAGAACAGGGCCTGGAACGCAAACCAGACCCGGTTCAGCTTGATCCCGCCGGCCGTGCTCCCCGCCGCACCTCCGACAAAGACAATCATGGCAAAGAAGAGGATGGTCACATCCGCCCACGTCTGAAGGTTCGTTATCTGGTAGCCTGTCGTCGTCAGGGCGGAAACGGTCATGAAGATACCCTGGTGCAGGGCAGAAACGAGGTCGAGGTTGGCAAAGAAGATGAGATCGTAGGTCAGGACTGCTGCTGCAATGGCAAGGATGAGTAAGAAGAGCTTCACCTGCATGTCGCCAAAGAGGCTGAAGCGCCGGTTCTCGATGACAAGGTAATAGAGTTTGAACGGGAGCGCTCCTACGATCATGATCGGGATTAAGAGGAGTTCCAGAAACAGGCTGTCATAGTAGAGGATCCCTTCCTGGTGCAGGGTAAAACCTCCCGTGGAGATTGTGGTAAGCCCGAGATTCACCGCCTCCCAGAGGGAGAGTCCGGTGAAGAGGATCAGCCCGATGGCAATGAACGTGAGGAGGCAATAGATCTTCAAAAGCCTCCGCCCGGTGCTTATCACGCTTGGCAGGAACGGTTCGTCGCGGCTCTCGGTCCGGAAGATCTTTGAGCGGGAGAGTCCCGTGCTGCTGCCAAGCGCAAGGGCAAACGCGATGATCCCGATACCCCCCACCCATTGCATGTACGAGCGCCAGAAGAGGAGGGTATGGGGCGCAGTGTCAAGCGACGCCATCATCGTAAACGCCGTCCCCGTCCACCCGGCCATTCCCTCGAAAACAGCATCGGTAAAACTCATCTGGAGGCCGAGAATGAACGGGATACCGCTGACAACAGCACAGGCAAACCAGAAGAGGGCAACCGAGCAAAAGGCCGTCGAGAGCCGGAACCCCCGCTCGTTCCGGGGGAGCGAGGGGATTATTTTACCGATGAGAAAGAAGATGACCGGGACCGCTGCCATCGGGAGGAGCATCTCCCACTCGGCATACAGGATGGCAACAAGGAGGGGCACGCAGGTGACCGGCGCGATAAAGACAAAGATATCCCCCACGTCAGAAACTATGGTGGAGAGATACCGCAGGCGCTGCATCACATAGGGGTTAGTAACCCCGGCTCTATTAGCATTTGCGTTTGAAAAGAGGAAAAAATTTGGATTATGCCTTGTTTGTCCAGAGACCATGGACACTGCAGTATTCCCGGACCTTGACGTTCGTGTCAGGAATGCAGAACTCCGCCTCGGGTTTCTCACCGGGTTTGAATCCTTTTATATACACATTCTCCCCGTGGCGGACCTCGACCCACTCGATGTAGTGCTTCTCTTCCATGGGGTGGGGGATGGACCCGATCTTCACGAGGATCCCGTTTGCGGACTTCTCAACAACGGGAACATGCTTCTCCTTGCCCGCATCAGCGGTCTTCTCGGCCTGCAGGACCATGGGCTTGTCGCAGCAGACAAGGGTTCCGGCCGATGGGTGCACGACCTTGATAATGTTCCCGCATACGTCACACTTGTAGACTTCAAACAGTTTTGTCATACGGTACCTCCATTCTTAGACGATGCCTGGTTCCTTATGCTTCTTTAAGATTTCGTCTGCCAGATGTTCGAGCGCCTGCATGGCAGCCTCATCGGGGAGGCCCTTGACAAGCACCGGTTCCAGCACCTCAACCTTGAGATGGTCGAGCATCGCAACGATCGTCTCCGCGCTCTTCCCGCCCCAGCCATACGAGCCGATGACCGAGGCATACCGGGTCTTGGGCCGGAGGGCGTTTGCAAGGTAGGTTGCATACACGATCTGCGGGTGCGGGCCGAAGAGCACGGTCGGCGTTGCCATAACGACCGTCGCCGCATCGACAAGCGCGAGGGCGAGTTCCCCGATATCGGTCCGGGTAAGGTTGAAGGGTTTTACCACGATCCCCCGGGCCATGAGCGCTGCGGTGAAGTGGTCCACCATCTTCTGCGTGCTCCCGTGCATTGATACGTACGGGATGACCACTTCGTTTTTCACCGTATCAGATACCCAGTCGCTGTAGGCATCAAGGATGAATGCAGGGTTCCTGTGGACCGGGCCATGACTCGGGGCGATCATGGCAGGCGAGAGCGCCCTCACCTTTTCTATGTATCCTCTGATGCTGTTCCGGAACGGCATCATGATCTCGGCATAATACCGCTTGGCGGAGCGGAGGGAGACCGCGTCTTCCACTAAAAAGAGCTCGCTCGATGCCATGTGGAACCCGAAGAGGTCGCAGGGAAAGAGGATCTTCTCTTCGCGCAGGAAGGTCACCTGTGTCTCCGGCCAGTGCGTCCACGGGGTTAAGAGGAACTCCAGTGTCCGGTCGCCAAGGGAGAGCATATCCCCGTCTTTGACAATATGGAAGACGTCGGGAGGGACATGGAGCAGCGCGATGAGGAGGTCCCGGCACTTCTCGTTTGTGACGACTTTGGCATTCGGGAAGAACTCCAGGATCATGGGGAGCGAGCCCGCATGGTCCTGCTCGGCATGGTTGATGATAACGTAATCGATCCGGTCAATTTTTAGCTTGACCAGGTTCTCTATCAGCTCGAACTCCTTTGTCGGGTCGACCGTGTCGATCAGGGCAGTCTTCTCACTTCCCTTGATCAGGTACGAATTGTAGCTCGTGCCGTCCGGCAGCGGGATCAACTCATCGAAAAGCCGACGGTCAAAGTCGAGTGCTCCCACCCAGAATATTCCCGGGGTAATTTCACGTGAAACCATAGATATCCGCCCTCATTCCGGTTTGAAATGGTTCTTTCCTGCAAAACAGACCGGGCAGGTCCAGTCGGCAGGGAGATCGGCAAATGCTATGCCGGGGGCAATGTTCTGCAGCGGTTCGCCCTTTTCGGGATTGTATTTGTGGCCGCATATGCCACAGATGTAACATTCCATTCCCATAAATAAACCTCACGTATATTGACTGACAATACAACAGAATAGCGCTATCAGCTCAATAATCATTTCGATGGTGCATGCCGGGCTGGCGAGAACTGGTTCAACGGACGGCGTAATCCAGGGTCTCATTCCGGGCAAGGTAACGGTTGAAAAAGAACCGGAACGAGGCGTTCTTCTTAACGGCGGTCTCGATGGAGAAGGATTTGAGGATCTCGAACATAAAGTCGATCCGGGAATCGAACCTGAGCGGTATCAGGGTGTTGAAATCCTCCTTGGTCAGATGATTGGTCTCAGGAATGTCAATGACACCCAGTGCCTGGGCGGTATCGAACGAGATCCCGGCAAGGTACCAGCTCTCGATCTCCCGTATGACCACGACGATGCTGCGCCCATCGATATCGCTGAAACGGTAGTAGAGGATCTGCTTTTTGTCCTGCACAGAGCGTTCCTGGTCGATATCGGCAACAAAGATGTAATCATTCTTCATCAGCACAACACTTTTTAAGAATTTGTTCACCTTCGCGCGCTTGATACAGGCATAGGGGATGATCTCGACCGAGTGGTAGGAGGGGGCAATAAGAGGTTTGATGATCCGGCCAAAGAAGCGGATGTCGTCCTCCCCCTCGACCATGATGAACAGGCGCTTTTTCATGCTTGTTAGAGCCCCAGGAGGTTCTGTACGTAGAGTTCCTCGATGCCGATCTCGTTTTCGAGGAACGCCTTCACCTCTTCCTTGTCACCGGGCCGGGAGATGACCGAGTAACCCTCGCTGTCCCGCGAGATGAGCAGGATATCGTCAAGCGACGCATACTTGACCACCTCGGTGCTGTGGGTGGTCACCATCACCTGCTTCTTCTCCGCTGCCTCCGTTATCATAGCCATTAAGCGGGAGATCAGGAACGGGTGGATATGACTGACCGGCTCCTCTATGATAATGAAGGGCTTCTCCTCAAAATAGAGGGCGATTATCATGGCAAAGATGGCGATCGTTCCATCCGAGAGCGACGATGCCGGAAGATCATAACCTTTGGCATAGCGCTCACGCAGGGTTAAGATGAGCGAGATGTCCATGAACTTCTGAACCGAGAAGTCCTCAACAAAGGGGAGCACGTCGCGGAGGAGGTTTGAAAACTTCCGTTTCTTTTCAGGATCTTCGATGATGGTCTTTATCGCGAGGGCAAGGTTGCTCCCGTCCTCTTCAAGCTCGCGCTTTCCCGTGATTACCACGCCTTTTTTCGGAAGCTTCGGGTCTATATCGTACACGGCAATCCTGTCAAACAGTTTCCCGAAATGCGGGAGGGGATAACTGCACACGGTCTCCAGGAGCAGTGTCCGTTCCGGCAACCGTTTGCCCTGGAAGAAGACCGGAATGATGTCATCCCCGGTGAGGCCGCACCCGTCCGGAATATTCGCAGTATAGTGGACCTTCCCCCCTATGCTGGTGATCCGGAGTTCGCCTTTTCCGATCAGGTCCTTTTCCTGCACCTGATCACCGCGACACTCGCAGTTCATTACCTCGCAGCCGATCACCCGTTCGTCCTTAACACTGGTAAACCCGTCTCCGGTTTCATCGAACCGGAGGGCAAACTCGTACGAGGACTCGCAGGCTCGCATCCCCAGCCGGGCACCGTTCTCATTTTTGGGATTGAGGATATCGAGCGTGTGGCCCGGTTCATAAAGGATCTTTACCGCAAGGTCGCGCGAATTCCGGATCCGGGCATTGCGGATATACCCGACCCCGCCCTGCATGGCGATGGCGTTCACGATCCCGTGGCGGGCGATGTCCCGGATGAACTTGAAGATGCTGATGAAATTGGATTTGCCGGCTGCATTTGACCCGATCACGACATTGAACCGGGTCAGATCTACATCGATCTCCGAAAAACTCTTGAAATTTTCGAGATGGATATGGTTGATGGTCATGGCAGGACACCGTTGTCTCATCGTCAGCATGCAAGAAAAAGAAGGTATTGGTCTGGCTGGTGCGGGACACGCCACAATTTCAGGGCAGGCCCACCCACGCGGGGTTGAGCTGCATGAAGGCATAGGTCAGGTACAGGGCAAAGGTCACCCAGATAAGGTACGGGATGAGCAGGGCTCCGGCACCTGCAGTGACCCTGAATGCCTGGATAACCGTGCAGAGCAGAATTGCCCAGAGGGCGATGATAACCATCAGGGCGAGGAATATTGAGTGCAGGGAGAAGAAGGTAAACGACCAGCTGACATTAAGGAGGAGCTGGAACAGGAATAAGGAGACACCGAACTGGACATCACGGTTATTCAGGCCGCGGACAAGCATCAGGTACAGGGAAAGACCCATCATGACATAGAGAGCAGTCCAGACCGGAGCAAATACCCATGTGGGAGGAGAGAGGTCGGGTTTCTCGAGACCCGCATACCATGTTGGTATGGACGGCGTGGTATAATACGAGCCTATATACCCGGCAAGCAGGCATATGCCGAGCGCAAAACAGAGTATGAGAACCTTTTTAATTAGAGTCTTTGGCACGCACCTTCACCAATAGTTAGTATTGCGGAAGGGGAATATAGGATTGTCGGATGCTCCGGGTTATGGCCTTTTTCGCAACAATTCCAGAACGTGTTTTAAATGGATAGCGTTACAGGTCGTCATATATGAAGGGAACATGATTACATTTGGAGAGATTTTTATCGTGCGGAAGTGAACTGCAGGATCGATACACGTTCATTTCCGGTAAAAGCGGAGGGAGTCGAGCCACGAGAAAGCTCCGCGGGAATGCTTGAGGGGGATCCCCCCTTCGGCAACGGACTTCACCTCTTCTATTGAATAGAAGGCTTTTGGGTTGAACTGCTTGATGATCCCGATGACGCGGGACAGGTCCTGTCTCCGGACGATCGTGAATATTACCTTAACCGGGCCGGCCGCGCCCTCGCCATTGATACTGGTTACCCCGTAGTTTCCTGTTCGGAGGCACTGGAGAAGCGATGAGGGATCGTCACGGGTGATGATGCGTACGATAACGAGCCCGATGGAGATCTTCTCCTCAATAACCATGCCGATGTAGGTTCCGGCAGCAAACCCGGCCCCGTAGGCAATGTACGAGGTGATGTTGGTAAGGTTGTTCATCACCTGACCGATGGCGATCAGCCAGATGATCACCTCGAAAAAACCGATGAGGGGGGCGAGATACTTGATCCCCTTGGAGATGAAGATGACCCGGATTGTTCCAAGGGTGACATCGGCGATCCGTGCGAGAAAGATCAGGATCGGGAGGATCACGTACGCAAAGATTTCCGGCGATCCGAACGGCTCCAGCATTATCAGCTAATGTTCCTGATGGACGTGTTAATAGTTTGCGGTGAAGGCGGAGATGAAGGGGATTTTGCATTACTTCCAGATGCAATGAGTGGCCCCTGAAGGTCTGAAGATTCCGTTATAACAAAAAGAAGAGGTTTGGGATCAGTCCTCGCCGGTTGAAGTCGTATTCAGGATCGAGAACTTCTTTGTCCATATGCCGGACTGCGATCCCTCAATATTGAGGACCTGCACATCCCATTCGCCGAACGTAACCTGCGGGTACCGGTTCGCGTTGAGGTCAAGATCGCAGGTGATCCTTGCCCCGGATGAGGATACCGGGGAAACGCAGGGTATTTCAAAAGTGCCTTTGATTAAGCTGACTTTAACCCCGTCATTGAAATTCTGGCCGCTGATGACAAGGCCGCTTAACTCGTTTATCTCAAGTTTATTCGGGATAACGCTGGAAATGATCGGGGCGGGATCGCCAATGGTAAATATTGACGAACGCGAGCCGGTCTGGCCATCGGGATTCGTGACAATCACGTTATATGAGCCGGTCTCCGCATTGTAGAGGTTGAACGTGCAGTCAATCTTCGTTGCAGCGACACTGACACCTGTAGCCGTTATTGCAGGGCTTCCCGGCTGGAGCAGCTTGGCAACAGCACCAGTCTGGAAATTCGTTCCCGCTATGGAGACCGTAACCGTTGCATCCGTGGCTCCCGATGCCGGGGATATGGCAGTAACCGACGGTGCATTTCCTGACAGGATCGTGGGCACCGGGGTGGCAAACGTAGGGGTGACGATGGGGATTGCCGAAAGGGTGACATGCGCAACGGTCACCGGATAGACTTTCTCGACAATAGTACGGGCTGCCCGCTCGGTGCGGTTATCAATGAAATGGCCCCATGAACCATCAGCGTTCCTGTATATCCATTGCCGTTCATACTCATCCTTGGCAGAATCGAATTTTGTGATGACATAGAGCTGCGTTTCCCCACCAGACGTGGTTCTGGCAACAATATCCCCGGCAGTGAACTGGGCTGCCGTCGTGGTGGTCACGGTCGGAGTTGCATCAGTTGTGGAGGACTCGTCCGAACAACCAGCAAAAAAAACTCCAATGATAAGAAAAAGGCAGATAAGAAACCCGAACCTGAATTTGTCGGTCATAACAGTATCTTTAGAAAGTACACCCGTATAAGATTTTTTGTCAGGAAGGGGTAACAGAATGACTTTTTACCACGGTTCGTTTTTCATCCGCATCACGGGTCATCCGCTATTGCCCGGGCCGGGCTGCGGCAGGGATCACGGGTCAGGAACCACGATTACCGTGGCATAGTTCCGTGAGAAATACCCGTGTATGGCAAGAAGGGTTAAAACAGCGAGAAGTGCGGAGAAGACCACGCCGGGCATCAGGCTGTCAGGAATGGCCGGATCCGTCCTGCCTGAAAAAAGAAGTGTCATGCCCGTGGTGAGAACAATAACTGTGGCATACACATCCCGGACGGCAAAGAAGAAGAGAGCCGTCACGATCCCAAGCAGGATACCGGCGACCAGTGGATCGGTAAGGCCGGCTGCGGGCGTGTGGACCCTTGTAGTCAGGCCAAAAAGGATTGCGGTCACCACAACACCGGTCGGGACAGACACAACCGTACCTCCTGAACGGACAAGGGCCTGGAGATGCGTCCCGACAAGCACCCAGCAGATCATCACCGCAGCTATGCCCGTGGGAAGATACAGGAGGAAGAGCCCGGGGAGGGCCATGCGCAGGGCGTTGGCCGGAGTTATAATAATGGCAATAAGGAAACACGCGACCATGGTAAGCATGCAGGCTGTAACTGTCCTCCGCAGGGGCCGGAAGCCGATCTGGAACATGTTCACGGCACCGGAGAGAAATGACCTGTGGATGAGAAGGACAGGAACGATCATCGCGGTCAGGATACAACCGACAACCGTGTAGATCGCAAGCGGCAGGGCGGCCGGCGCCAGAAACAGCGACTGGTTGCCTTCCAGAAGGAAGATCTCGACCAGCCATGCGCAGTAAATAAGGACCGGAATGATGAGAAGACGGATTACTGCCTGCTGCGATGCTGTCGGTGCAACGTGGGGGATCGGATCGGGAGATAAATTTCCGGTCATGGTAGTCTGGCTGATTACAGCATGCGCTGCCCCGTCACAAGTACGTTTTCTTCTGCGCCGGAACACGGCCCTGAGGCGGCGCGGGGACTCATATAATCAGGTTCTCGTTGCAAGAAGATTTCCGATCATTTGCTCCCGCTCTCCTGCCTGAAGAGGGGTAACCATCATCTTCTCATCGAAGGTGGGACGCTTCGTCTCATAGAAGACTCCCAGCGCAATCTTTGCATCGCTTGTGTAGTCCCACTCCCGCATCAGCTGACAGGCAGTAGTATAGTCTGCCCGGTCATGGTTCTCCAGATCATACACCCGTTGGTCATAGTAATCGGCAACCGGGAAGAACGTAGCGCAGATCTGGAGAACATCGATGAACGCGAAGCCACGGTGCATAATACCGCCGCGGATCAGGCTTTCGAGCTGCTGCATCTTCTTCGTATATCCCCGGGCAATGTAGGTTGCACCGCTTGCATGCACCAGTTCGAGCGGGTTGACGGGATACTCCGCAGTGCCAAGGGGGGTGGACTTGCCTTTATAGCCAAGCGGGGATGTCGGGGTGTACTGCCCGGTGGTGAGCCCGTAGACCCGGTTGTCGTGGACGATGACCGTGATGTCGATGTTCCGTTTTGCGGCAAAGATGAGATGGTCGAGCCCCTCGGCATAACAGTCGCCGTCACCGCAGCAGCAGATGACCGTGAGATCCGGATTGGCCAGTTTAAGACCGGTGGCCACAGGGATTGTCCTCCCATGGAGCGAGTAGAAACTGTTGATATTGAGGTAATCGGCAATCTTGGCATGGCACCCGATACCTGTGACCAGCACGACATTGTCAAGGGATTTACCCTCTTTTTCCATGCCGGTAAGGATGTTCTTGA
The DNA here is from genome assembly GCA_964564375.1 of uncultured Methanoregula sp. Taxonomy (GTDB): domain Archaea; phylum Halobacteriota; class Methanomicrobia; order Methanomicrobiales; family Methanospirillaceae; genus Methanoregula. The sequence goes on from CAZMCL010000008.1 coordinate 13,977, forward strand.
GGCTGTGCTGGATGGTGAAGTTCCCGCAGCCCGGGCACCAGGTGTTCTGTGCACCGGTGATGAGATTCCTTCCGGTCATTTCAGAGCACCTCCCGGAGCCGCCCGGCGAGATCTTCCGGTGTGAACGGACGCCCGTCATAACGGAGAATTCTTTCCTGGACGGGGATGCCATGAGCCAGCGCAAGGTCCGCCAGCTGGCCGTTTGCATTCTCCTCGACAGCAATCACATGTATCACGCCGGAAAGTGCAGATTTGACCTGCTGTGCCGGAAACGGGGCAAGTACCACGGGCCGGACAACGCGGAGCCCGAGCCGGGTGCCGGCTTCGGTACAGACCCCTTTGGTTGAGCCCCAGCAGAGGATTGCGGTCGGTGCATCAGGAATGCCGGACACATCCACCTGCGAAAATCGCGCCATATCTTCGATAAGCGCCTGCTCTTTTCGCATCCGTTTTCTGGTCATCTGTTCAGTAACAGGTCCTTCCTCCGTAGTGATGCCGGATTCGTCGTGGACATAACTGTTCACCTTGACAATAGCACCCGGCGTCCCGGCATATGCAGGGGGGGAGATGCCGGATGGGGTATCAGCATACCGGAGGTACGGTCCATTCTGGTCGGGGGATACTGTGCCGCCGGAAATCGGGCTATCCGGAGAAGGAAGATCCACACTGTACGTACCTTCCGAGAGGGTTTTGTCCGTAAGTACAAATGCCGGCACCTGGCAGCGCCAGGCAAGTTCCAGTGCCCGCGCAGACCAGAGGATTGCTTCCGATGCATCGCCCGGTGCGACAATCAACCGGGGGAACTCTCCCTGCCCGGCGTGGAGGATAAAACGGAGATCTCCCTGCCCGGTATAGGTTGGAAGGCCGGTTGATGGGCCGGTGCGCTGCGACATGAGAATTACTACGGGAAGTTCTGCCATGCCGGCAAGGGAGAGACCTTCCGTCATAAGGCAGAAACCCCCGCCGGAGGTCCCGACCGCGGCCCGCTTTCCGGCAGCAGCGAACCCGAGCGCCATCAGGATCACGGCAATCTCGTTCTCCGGGTGCACGACCGTGATGCCAAATCGCCCGGCTTCCCCGGCAAGGAAATGGAGCGTCCCGGAGGAAGGGGTCATAGGATATGAGACATACGCGTCAAGACCACCCCGGATGAGACCGAGTCCCACCGCTTCGTTGCCGGTCAGCAGGGGACGGGGCGGGTTCGTGCACCGGGGGATCGGGCGGACGGTTGCGAGCTGGTCGTAGGCACGCTGTGCCACCTTAAGATTCAGATCGGTCCCCTTCGGGATATGGGTGCGGAAGACCTTCTCTACGGTCTCCCAGCCGATCCCCGCTGCCTTGGCAAATCCACCAATAAATGCAGAATTGCCCATGATCGCCGGAGCATTTTCCAGCGCGAGGATCTCCTTTACCGGAACCTCCTGTCCGTTAGCTTTGACAGGACCTTTGATGAAGAGGAGGGCAGTGTCCGGATTGCACTGGCTCTTATGCATCTCAACGGTGGCCTGGTCGAGTGCGAGAATGAAATCCACCAACTCAGAACAGGTTCCCGGGCTCGCGGCACGTTCCGACCCGCGGATGATGGTAAAATTATGGCCCCCACGGATCAGTGAAGGGTAGTCGAAGTATACATACACGGAATAACCGATGTGGTTGAGCAGCTGGGCAACCATAGCACCGGCACTGTTGATTCCATCCCCTGCCTTTCCCCCGATGAGGACTGCGACATCGTTCATACTGGTATCCCCGATATATTCTGAATAGTGCCGCATGCAAGGAAAAAGGTTGGCACCGGCCACAGCAGGACCGGAGCTTAGTGTCATGCAATCATGAGAGCGGTTGGGCAGTTCCGGGGGAAGTGCCGTGGAATAATATGGATCAGCATATTAAAATAATCAGGAATCCATCAAAAGATTATACAGAGTCCCGGATTCCTTTCAACAATATAACCCGCGATCATACCCGGAAAACAATTCCGCAAAAACCAATCCGGGGGATTCCGGTAAAAGATAACAAACAACAAAAGGAGGTGAAATGATGCATACGAATGGCCTGATGACTGCCAAGAAGGCGTATTCCATTCATACCACGAGCGGCATGGATATGGACGGCCTGATCAAGGCGATACGGCATACCAACCTCGGGATCCGCTGGAGAGCTGCACTCGCACTCGGGGATATTGGCGAACCGGCAGTAAAACCCCTGATCCGGGCGCTCAAGGAGAACGACCAGGACGTGCGATGGCTGGCCGGGCTTGCCCTTGGAAGGATCGGGGAGGTTGCCATCCCCCACCTTATACGGGCATTATCCGAACAGGATCACGATGTACGGTGGCATGCCACACGGGTCCTTGCCGAGATCGGCGAGCCGTCAATCCAGCCGCTGATAGCCGCGCTCAGAAGCGAGGATAGCGATGTGCAGTGGCGGAGCGCCTTTGCCCTATCGCTGATTGGGGAGCCCACCGTAGAACCCCTCATCTTTGCCCTCAAGGATTCTCTCTGGTGGGTGAGGGTCCGGGCAATCTGGGCACTCGGGGAGATCCGGGATAACCGGGCCGTGGAACCGATTATCCAGTCGGTCAACGACCAGGACTGGTATGTCCGGTGGAGCGCTGCCGATGCCCTCGGGAAGATCGGTGACAAGCGGGCGGCCATGTGCCTGGGTAAGGCGCTCAAGGAGTCGGACTCGTTTGTCCAGGTACCGTCCATCTGGGCGCTGGGCAAACTCGGGAGCGAGGCCCCCGTCGTTACGCT
>CAZMCL010000009.1:0-15868 GCA_964564375.1 uncultured Methanoregula sp.
GGACGATACCGAGACCTTTGAGGAGGCAGAGCTCGAGGACAGGATTGTTATTGCCCGCGACGTCATCAAGCGCTATATCTCCGTTGACCGCGGCGTTGTCAAAGCCGTAAACGGGGTCTCGTTCGAGGTCTCCTCAAAGGAGATCTTCGGCATCATCGGCAAGAGCGGGGCCGGTAAAACCACCCTCTCGGGCATCATCGCAGGCTTAATCGAGCCGACAAGCGGTGAGATGAATGTCCGGATCGGTGATGAGTGGATCGACATGACCAAGCCCGGCATAGAGCAGCGGGGCCGGGCCACAGGATATATCGGCCTTCTCCACCAGGAATACGACCTCTTCCCCCACCGCACCGTGCTCGACAACCTCACGGATGCCATCGGGCTCGAGTTCCCCAAGGAGCTTGCCATGCGAAAAGCATTAGTCACCCTCCGGATGGCCGGGTTCACTGAAGAGAAAAGCAAGGAGATCCTTGACCGGATGCCGGCCCAGCTCTCGGAAGGGGAACGCCACCGCGTGGCCCTTGCGCAGGTACTCATCCGCGAGCCGCGGATCGTGATTCTCGATGAGCCAACCGGGACCATGGACCCGATCACCAAGGTGGATGTCAAGCACTCCATCATGCACTCCCGCGAGGAGATGGACGAGACCTTCATCGTGGTCTCCCACGATATGGAGTTCGTGCGTGACATTTGTGATCGGATCGCGCTTATGCGGGGCGGCAAGATAATCGAAATAGGCAAGACTGCCGATGTGCTCGCCCATCTCACTGAAGAAGAACGTAAGGTCATGAGCCAGCCGACGTCCTGAGGTCCGGCATGGTCACCATCCATATTGACGGCGAGACGCGGGAGGCGGGTGATGGGAGCACACTCTCTTCTCTCTTGCGCGATTACCCCCCGGGCTGTGCCATCGGCATCATCCGCCCGGCAACCAAAGAGCAATCGGCAACAGGGAGCCTTGCGCTCAGCACGACCGCTGGCGAGGTTACTGTTGAGGCTGCAGGGACATCTGAACTGTCCTTAGATGATCCGGCTATTACCGGAAACCTTGGCCTGCACTGGAGCGACCGGTACGCCGCAGCGTTCGGCCCGTTCCCTTCCCCAATTAAGCCCAACAGGAAGCCCCACCTCTATGAACGGGGCGACGTGATCCTCGGTTGCGGGGGGTACGACCCTGCCCGCTCCTACGTGATCTTCTCCAAAAGCCGGCATTCTGCCGACCATGGGGCAGATGAGAGCGGCGGGGTTATCGGCAAAGTAGTGAGCGGGAAGGCGGTGCTCGACCGCTGGACCAGCGGCGACCTGGTAACGAAGATTGTACCGGTCATCAGCTGGGCCGACACGAGCCGCTCGTTTACCACCACCGACATGGACCTTGTGCTCGAGGACGGCATGCAGATCGTGACATATGTCGGGATCGTGGCACAGGGGTATTCTCCCGAGCGGATTACGACCGAAGCGGCCGGGAGCGTCGAGCACCTCCTCATCGCCCTCCAGAAAGGGACATTTACCGTAGGAAGGGCAACCAGCACCCATATCCTGGACCCGCACCTTGCCGGCGCAGAGGACGTTCCCAAAGAATTCCGCCGCCCCCGGCGCGAAGGGACTGTCACGGTCCGGACGAGCGGAAAATCCGCCGGTGGGATCTACATCTACCGGGCGGACGTGCCCAGCAGCCTCGTTCACAGCGTGGTCGGGCAGGTAGTGCATGGCATCGAACTCACCCGGCTTGCAAAAGAGAACGACCGCCTTGCCATACGGCTCCAGCCCCGGCGGATCGACCTGCTCGGCCTCCCGCTTACAACGGCACAGGAGATCGCGCAGCAGAACGCAATCGCCCTCTCAACCGATAAGGAGGGGGCAGACCGGATCGTGGTTTCGCAGGAGCCGGGCACCACGCTCGATGTCCTCTTTGAGAAGAAGGTAAAGGTGACTACCGCACCGGCCGAGAAGGTTATCGCCATCGAACTCGATGACACAAAGGCCCCGGCAAGCTGCGAGGTCTTCCGCCGCTTTACGGGCCTCCGGGAGCACGATGCCGGCATGATGCCGGTCTTTTTCAAGTTCGACGATGTCGTCCTCTTCAAGCCGGCGATTGCCGCGGGATCCAAGATCACACCGGAGAACCCGCCTTCGGGAGAGTCGCCTGCAGCAGCGCTCGGGATCACGAATGATTCCCGGAAAGGGGCGGGACTCGTGGGAGTCAGGCTCTCGGCGAATGATGAGTTCGGGCCCACATCCGAACCCTTCGAGGGCACCAATATTATCGGGCGGGTGATTGATACGGACAAGCTCAAAAAACTTAAAGAGAAGGAGATGGTGTATATCCGGGAGGTGAAGCGGTGACCGCATATAACCCGGTACATGTCGGTACCGTGACAAAGTACGTAATCGTGGAGTCATTCGAGATTACCCCGGCCGACCTTGCGATCCTGGGCTATGAGATCGCGAAAGGCGCGATGATAAAGGAGACCTGCTTTGGCCTTATCGTCACCGGGAAGGAGGAGGAGGTCGACAGGATCATCACCGAAGTCCGGAAGGCGGACCCGGACCATATTTTTATCAAGGACAGGGGCTTCCCGCCCGGGGACGCCCGCCGCTGCCGGGCCAGTATCGGCGGCGCCCGTCCCGGTTATCACAGCATCGAGTACGAGATGACCGTCATCCCGTACGTATCGCACGGCCTCGAAGAGATTAAGAAACATGACGAATCAGAAATTCCTCCGCCGAAAAACCCGCTGGAACGCCAGGTTTTCGATATCGGCAAACTCACAAAACTCATGGAAGCACAGGAGCCCTGACCAATGGTAAAAGTCTTCATCTATCCCGCAACGAGCCTGATCCTCTCTGACATGGTGGCACGCTTCGGCCATACACCACTCTCGTCCGCGATCGCCATCCGCGAACGCATCCAGACCCCGGGACTCGAATCACCGCCACTCCAGATCACCCCCGAGGAGCCTAAGAAGGGGCTGAAGTGGGCAGCAGTCGAGGTCCCAAGTGGCGTCCGGGGCCGGATGTCCCTGTACGGCCCGATGATCGAGGCTGCCGAGGCGGCGATCATCATCAACGATACCGACTTCTCATTCGGTTGCATGGGATGCGCCCGTACGAACGAACTCATCAAGTTCCTGCTCCGGGAAAAGGATATCCCGAAACTCGATCTCGACTACCCCAAAAACGAAGAAGAGGGCGTGCAGTTCGTATCTGCGATCAAAAAATTCCTAGACGAGCTCGGGGGTGGAAAATGACACCCCCCGTCCGCATCGCCCAGATCTCCTGCGGGCCGGATTACTCCGGCGTACAGGGTGAGATCGAAAGTGCAGCACGGGAAGTAAACGGGGAAGTCTTCTTTCCGGACATTGCCTTAAAGGACATCCAGCGCGATTTCAATATGTTCGGCCTTGATGTGCGGAGCCCTGACCTGAAACTTGCAATTGCCCGGGCAAAGGCGCTTGTCGAAGGCAGAGTGGAGGCCGACGCGGTCTTCATCGCCACCTGCTTCCGGTGCGCCGAGGCCGCAATTGTCCGGAACGAACTCCGGCGCTACATCCACGAGAACTCAAAGCTTCCGGTGGTCAGTTACTCCTTTACCGAACGAACAACGGCCGGCACACTCCTGACAAGGATGGAGGCACTCACCACGATTGCCCGGCGGCGGGCGCTCCTTGCAAGGGAGACGCAATCGGGAATCACGCTCGGTCTTGATTCCGGTTCCGCAACAACGAAAGCCATCATCATGAAGGATAACAAGATCATCGGTACCGGCTGGCAGCCTACTACCGAAGTGATGAAAAGTGCGCAGGATGTGATCGATCATGCCCTCTCTGAGGCGGGAATCACGATGAAAGAGGTCCAGGCAATCGGCACTACCGGGTATGGGCGGTTCCTTGTCGGAAAAGAGATCAAGGCGGACCTCATCCAGGAGGAGCTGACCGTCAACTCCAAAGGGGCAGTCTATCTTGCCGACAAACAGCACGGGCCGGCCACCGTCATCGATATCGGCGGCATGGACAATAAGGCCATCGCGGTGATGGATGGGATCCCCGGCGTCTTCACCATGGGTGGGATCTGCGCAGGGGCGAGCGGGCGGTTCCTCGAAATGACTGCCAAACGCCTCGGTGTCGATATCACCGAGCTCGGGCCGCTTGCAATGAAAGGCGTTGGCAGCACGGTGCCGATGAACAGCTACTGTATCGTCTTTGGGACGCAGAGCCTTGTCAATGCCCTCGCGACCGGGTCCACGCGGGAGGACGTTGCCGCTGCCGCCTGCCATTCCGTTGCCGAACAGGTGTACGAGCAGCAGCTGCAGGAAGTGGATATCAAGGAGCCGGTGATTATGGTTGGCGGTACCTCACTGATTGAAGGGCTCGTCCACGCAATGGGCGAGCTCCTCCAGACAAAGATCGTAGTGCCGCACCACTCCCAGTATATCGGTGCCGTCGGATCAGCGCTACTGGCTTCCGGGTTTATAAAGGACGAATAAGATGTCGTCTGTTGAGTATTTCGAGGTGGAATGCGTTGAGAAGAAGGGCGCAGAATACTACCAGCAGATCGCAAACGATGTCCTGCTCGACCACAACCTCCTCAGGGTCATCAACAAGCTACATATCTTCATCGACCCGAAAGTGCCGCTCTTTGTTGCCACCGGGACCCTTCGGAAGATCTCCTCGCTTGTCCGGGTGGGGGACTTTGCCAATGTCAACCCGCTGGAGGGCAAGATGACGCTGGTTATCTCCAACGAGACCTACCTTGCCCCGATGCTGAAGATCTTCTGGCAGCGGTTCGGGAAGGAGCACGTCGATCAGCCGGATCGTTTCACGGTAATTCTCTACGATCTTGCGGTGGATCCCAAGGAAATCGAGGAGATCGTGGTTGCTGACCCGAGCGAGAACCTCATTAAGGATCTCATCTACGCTTTCCGGTGTATCGCACCCGAGGGCTTCCGCCTCCGGAAAGAGACATTTTCAAAAGAACGGTTCTCGATTGTCTCAAGCGAGAATATCCTTGCCGAGGACATCGATTCTCTCGTGGCAGCCAAATTTGCGCTGATGGGAGAGACGCCATGATGCTCGTCCCTGTCACCTACAAGGGTGGCATCTACCAGCACGATATCGTGACCGATCTCATCGAGGACCTCGGCGGTTACATTGTCCAGAAGCACGTGCTCGCGCAGGAGATCGTACTCCAGTGCTTTGTGCCAAAGGACGATATCGAGCTGATCCGGAAGATCTCCCGGCCGCTCTTTGGCGAGGTGACCGACTCCCCGCTCGTAGGCACCGAGATTGCCATTGTCTCCCCGAGCCTCGAGATCCACCACCTCCCTCACCCGTCCTGCGACATCGCGGAATACACCCGCCGCCAGGGGGCCAAGAGCAACATGATAGGCATGGCCCGCGGCGTGGGCAAGCGAATCGCGGCCATAAATGACGAGGAGCGGGACGTGATCAACGAGCATGACATTGCGGTCCTGGGCCTGGGTAACTTCGAGCACTGTATCGAGTACAAGATGCCCAACCTCCGGCGCGGGATCGAAGTTCCCATCGTGCTCTGCGGGGGCCCGGATAAGGAGGCCCTGCAGAAGATCGTGGACCCGCCGGTCGAGGGATACGTGGGCAACGTGGGCCGGTTCATGCACCGGACCAAGGAGTCCGACGAACTCGACAAGCTCGACGAGATCATCGCCGAGATCACCCGCGTGCTCGAGAAGAAGCGGGAGGAGATCGCAAAGGACCCCCTCTCGGTCGCCCCTGCCCGGCTCATGAATATTATCCGGGAGAGGGTGCCGGCCATCCTCGACGTAACTTCGCCCACGCCGCTCACCGTCCAGATGACGGGGCTCCGGGTGAAACTCCCGTACGACACCTTCGCCCCCGCAATCCGTAAGGTGGAGATCGAGGACGGAATTAAAATCGGTGACATCGCAGATGTCCTCCCCTCGCGGATGCGGGACTATATCATCATCCGTGTCCGACCGTTCTCCGAGACCAACGTGGTGATATAATGGTAAAAAAGACCTCCCCCGTTTCAACAAAAGACCTGTTTGAGGAGAAGCTTGCCCATATTGTCCGGCAGGGCGCCGATGTCACGGCAGATGAGTGGATGCAGGAAATTGAGGCGGAATATGGCAAGGTGCCGCTCATCTTCCGGCGGATGGGCGAGCGGCCCGAGGTGCTTATCTCCCACCTGCTCTACAAGGGCACGGTCACCCAGACAAGCCCGCTCGACCCCAAGTTCGTCGAGCTCATCAGCATGGCGGTAGGGGTGGCACTCAAGTGCCCGCACTGTACAAGCTACCACATGCAGTCGGCCATTAAGATGGGGGCCAGCCGTGAGGAGATCCTCGAAGTTATCCTGCTCTCGGGCATGATCTCGAACTCGTCGGCACTTGCAAACGCGTACCGGATTATCGACGACAAGATGGAGAAATGCATTCCGTGTGAAGTGAAAGGCGTGGATGCCGGTGTGGGGAAGAAGAAGGCCCCGGCAAAGAAAAAGCCGGTAAAGAAAGCATCAGGCAGGAAGTAAGCCCCCCTTTTTTCTCTTACCCTCCTTTCGTAACACACACTCTTCTTTTATTCCCAGCCTTCGGTCAGCACCTGGTAGTATACCATGAGGCCGATGATTACCAGGAACGGTACTATCAGTACGATGACCATGACCTGTGATGGCAGGACGATGATGTCGTGACTGAGCACTTTTGCGAAGATGGTGAAGAGAAGTGCCCCGGTGACTAAAAAGATCCAGATCCCGTGAACCAGTGCGGACGAATGCCCCCGGCCGCTCCCGTCATATGAGGTGATTCTCTGGTATTTCAATCCGAAAAGAATCCCGGCCATCATCGAACACCCGATGAATGGCACAGCCATGGTCAGTGCGCTCCATTTGAGGAGCCAGACCGGGATGATGAAAACAAGGGTGAGAATGGAAAATTCGGTTATGATGAGCGCGAAAATCAGCTTGAACCTGGTTGTCGCCTGATCCTCGGTATCCTCCAGCATTGTCTTCGCCTTTTTTATTGGTTACGGGATATATGCCCATGTTTCGATAAAAAGGATCGTTATTCCTGTCCCCCCATCGAACCTCCACCACCCTCTGGTTTTTCTGGTTTTACACGCGGTCTCATTTTTCCTTTTTTGGATTCTCTGAAATGGATGATTCACCAGGTGCAGGAGTCCGCGGGTATCTGCCTAACCGGGCCGTTGCCCATCTGAAAAAGGGTAAGGGAATTTTATCAGTTCTTCCGGGCTGCAAGGGCACACGCTGCTGCGAATGCGCCGACAACGAGAACCGCCGGCAGGGGCGATTTTGCGGTTGTCGGGACGGCTGTTGCCTCAGCGGTTGCCGCTGCTGCAGCGCAGGGCTCTTCCCATTCGCGGAGACACTTCTGCTTGGCCTCGCACCAGGTGTAGCCCGCTGATGCGATACAGCCGTGCTCATCGCGGTCGGAACCGGGCATCACCGCGGTTGTCTCCACAGGTGTCCCGCTGCAGGGCTCTTCAAACTCGCGCAGGCACTTCTGCTTGGGCTCGCACCAGGTGTAACCCGCTGACCCGATGCAGCCGTGCTCGTCCTTGTCGCCTCCGACAAGCGGGGTTTCGGCGGCCGTTACGTTGACACCCTGTCCCGAAAGGTCGAGGGCAGCCACCGGCAGTACGAAGATTGCGGCCACCAGAAGGGCGACCATGACGGTAAGAATACGTGACTGTTTCATGCTCTAATGTTGAGCGGGAATGGAATATGATTGTAGTGATTTTATTTTTCGTGCTCTGGAAGAGCCTTACAAAGACAACATGAGGCCCCCTCCTGTACCCCCAAACCCCCGTGCATTGAACCCGGACCATCGTAAGAATTCATAAACAAATTCCGGCAAATGTGGAGGTGCACACTTCGGAGAATATCACCATGCAGACCAGCATCCAACCTGCCACATCAGGCATCGCAACGCAGCAATCCTTCCCCGACATCATATCCTCCGACCGGTTCATCGTCCCCTTCAATACGTTCCTCGAATACGCCGGCGCCGCGCTCGGCATCATCGGGTGGCTGGGCGTCCGACAGATCGGGAGCCCTGCCGCCCAGCAGCTCGGGTTCGTCCTCTGGCTCATCGGAGGTGCGACCCTTGTCGTATGGGGGTACCACACGAGGTCCCGCGGTATCATGGCCATCAACCTGGTGAACACCGCGATGGCGGCATCGGCGCTGGCGGGGAGCATGTGAATTATACTTGAGTCCCTTCTTGAATTATCTTCGTATACTCAATGAAAATATACTGACGATACCGTTTTTTTCCAGTGATCTCCCCAATTATTCCCAACTTTTCAAATTTTGCCAGTAATGTCGTGGCCGCCTGCATGCTGATATGGAGTTCCTTTGCAACAGATTTTGATGAGGTAAGTGGACGATCGAATAATAGATCAACCATTTTTATTGCACTCGTTCCACCAATGTTATTTTCAACCAATTTATTTCGTGTATCGTCCTTCAGCTTAATGATCTTTTTTGCAGTTTCTATTGAATTATTTGAAACCTCAATCACTCCCTTGAGAAAGAACTCTATCCAGGATCCCCAATCCCCGTGTGTTCTCACATGATTCAAAATCTCATAATACTGGTCCTTGTTCTTCTTCAGATAGAAACTGAGATACATCAATGGCCGGGACAGACTGCCAACTGAGCAGAGATAAAAAGTGATAAGTAACCTTCCCATTCTTCCGTTTCCATCGTAATAGGGGTGAATTGTTTCGAATTGAGCATGAATTAAAGCAATTTTAACCAGAGGGGGCAATTTATGCTTTGAATCAATAAAAATCTCCAAATCTCTCATAAGACTTTCAACAGAGTCCGGGGGCGGAGGAACAAACATTGCTTCATGAATTGTCTCACCGGGTCTTCCAATCCAGTTCTGGTCTTTTCGCAAGAATCCCGGTAATTTTCTTGCGCCTCTGGTTCCCTCAATGAGGATTTTATGAATTTCATTGATCAAATCAACAGATATTCGCGTATTTTTCACTTTTTCAAGTCCGAAATTCATAGCGTGAACATAATTCACGACTTCCTGAAGATCGTTAATATTCTCATGAGACCTGACATTGGCTTCAAATTCCAGTACACCTTGTAATGAGGCCTGAGTTCCTTCTATCTGAGAACTGAGTAATGCCTCTTTCTTGACGTACATCGCAACGAAGAGATCAGGATTTGGGAGAACATATGTCACTCCGTCTAACCTGGCCAATGCTGCATCTGCATTCGATAGAAGTACTCTTAGACCATCATCAAAATCCAAATCCTCTGGTGGCAATGGCTTTGGTACGAATGCTGAATATCCGCCTTTCTGGAGTACGTATTCACCAGCGCGGTTGCTGAACACCTCTACCATGATACTATGATAGGTGCTTTTACCATATATATGAGAATTTTATTAACGCGGAGTTGAATTAGAATTGGAAATTTCCAATAATTAAACAGTTAATTGAGTTAATTGGGGATTCTTTTTCTTATTCAATTAACAATTTAATTAGATTTCAGAATTCACTGTAATTCAATTTCATATAGAGTTAGATTGGAAATTGCATTCTAATTCAACTGTAACTAGTGTTATTACAATTTCCAGAACAATTTCGTTGATTTCAATTTTCATTTTTTAGTTAAATCTCAATCACAATTTCCAGAAATGTTTATTTTTTCATTGGGGGTTTCACTGAACGAGCAAGGGGGGCCCTTAAAAAAACACGGGGGAGTTACCCGCTGACCCCCCACCCAAAATTTTTCAAAAACGATCCAACCCCCCCACCTGCATAGTGGGGGGTATGCGGCTGACCCCCTCCCCCCTTTATCTCCCGGGGACCCCCCTACTCATCTGCGGGTATCTGGCGATTTTCCCCACCATCGCCGGAAGTTCCAGCGGAAGCGGGGGGCTGGCGCGTGCGGAAATCTGTATGTCACTCATTTCCGGGGAGGGGGGTTAGCGGGTAACCCCCCCCTTGAAAATTTTCAAAATCGCGGAGACCCCCCTGGTTGGGGGGTGGGGGGTTTGGTCCATTCATGCGGGGAATTTGGGTGAGATATTTTATTTGATAAAATCGAAATCGAAATGATTGCGTATTTTTGGCCATTGTTTATTGTAGAGATTACTGTATATATGATATAACCTCAACCAATCCATAGATTTTTTTCAAAAGTGCAATCATTAATAATAACCCATAGGTTTCCAAATGTAACCCTAAAGTTATATATGATCGAACAGCTTATGATCGTTCATGAAAGTCCTGATTGATGTTACAGAGGAAATGTTTAATCGAATCAAAGAGGTTAATAAGGATTCTTCACTTTCAAGTTTTATCTTGATTGCAATTGAAAATCAAATTTCACTTGAAAAGGAACAACATACAAACCTTATGGAGTTCGATAAGAAAGTTCCTAAACCTCATGAAGTTATTAGACCAAAGCATCCAGAGCCTAAAGAAGCCATTGAGGTTAAGCCGATAATCGAAATTTTAAATAACCCTTTAGATTACAAAAAAATAACCGGGGTTGCTTTGAAGAGCCCCATAAAGGATTATTACATTTGGGGTCAATATAACAAAATTTTTGCAATGAAATTTGCAGTCAGATATCTGGCATTCATGCAATTACAGAATAATTCAGCTCCGGTAAAATTAACTGAGTTTCAGAATAAATGCTCGCGAGCGGCTTCAAAGATGAAACAAATCTTGAAGCAGAGCGATGTGCATGCAGGAAGGATATGGGGAGAGGGTTTTTCTGCCGGACTCCCAGAAGATGAGGAAAAATCCTGGTCCAGATTTATCCATCATTTTATTGGGTACGCAGATTCGCAAGGATACCAGGTTGGATCAATATCTGATATTGGCTTTATTGTCATTGATAACGGAAGGGTGTCCTTATCCCCACATGGACTTGCTTTTGCCAAAATAAAAAATCCAATTCTTGATGAGGATCCTTTCTCCCCAATCCTATTCAGCCAAGAAGAGCAGGAATTTTTGATTAACCATATTAGGTGTAATATTCCCGTTGAATGGAAGGGAATTCAAACCGTTATCCAGTGGATTGAAATTGGCATCAATACACCTGATACACTAAATGCGAAATTCGCAACTTTGGATCCGAAATGGACTGAAAAAATGGCGAATACCTACCGGACCGGAATGCTTGCGAGGATATTCGATTTAGGTTTCATTACACGGAAGAAAATTGGCGTGAAGGTGAATTATATTGTGACGGATGTTGGGAAAAGGATGGTGAGGGACACATGATCGATGAAAAAATTATTTCTCAACTGTTGAAAGTTAATACGTCTTCCGAAATCGAAGATATTATAAAGGATTTAAAAAACAATGTCGAGTGGGTTCCCCTTGGTGGAAAAATTTCCAATTCTGGCCCCATTCATATGGGTTCTGAACCATATGACGGAATTACTGAAAGAATAACAAATGCTATTGATGCAATGATCGAATTGCATGTTGAATTAAATCCCGATTATAAACAAATTAAAAACCCACGAATTGCTGTAGAGAAAATCTATGGAATTAAAGAAGGAAATCTTCGATGGGCACAAGATAAGATTGGATCCTTATCTTCAAATATACAAGTAAAATTTTTTGATGGTGATGAGCCTAAAAGACCTACAATAGAGATTATAGATAAGGGAATTGGACAAAATCCATCTGATTTTCCATTAACATTGCTTAGTTTAAATGAAGATAACAAAGTATCGAAATTTTATCTGATCGGTGCATTTGGTCAAGGTGGGCAAACCTCATTCAGGTATTGTAAAAACGGATATGGAATTATTATCTCTAGAAAACATCCGAAATTGTTGCGAGAAGGACAAAAAGATAAAATTGGATGGACTATTGTTCGTTATTGGGATCCATCAACAGAAGATAACCCTTGGAAAACAGGATCCTATCAATATTGTGTAGAGAGAGATACGAAAGAAATTCTATCCGTCGATCCAATTATAATGCCTCGAGCTTTTGAGCACGGAACGATTGTAAGATTAATATCATACGGCCTTTCAAAAGGAACGAGTGACGTACTACAACCTGCAAATACAGCATGGAGCTATATCAGTCAATCATTATTTGATCCCATCCTCCCAATCAGAATTTTTGAAGACCGGGAGAAATATCAAAAAAGAAATAGGACATTGCCTGGATTAGCACCACGATTATGGCATGGTGGAAAAGAAGAGAAAGTCACAATTTCCATGAAAAATGTATATGAAGTAAATTTAGGAAAACACGGAAAAATTAAAATTAATTATTGGTGTCTAAATCCAGTCTCCGAACCTGGTGAGAAAATCAACTGGCGAGATAGAAAAAAGGCATACGTTTCAGGAAATCATGCCGTATTTATTACACTAAACGGGCAACGCCATGGTGTCGAAACAACAACATTTTTACGAGATAATGTAGGATTGGGATTTTCTTATGATCGTATTATCGTCCAAGTAGATTGTGACAATCTTTCAAACATGGCAAAAAAAGATCTCGCTTCTTCAACTCGTGAAACTCTTGTGCAAGGTGAGATGAAAGATATCCTTTTTGAAGAGGTCGCTAGTCATTTGAAGGATGATAGAAATATTAGAGCATTCGAAAAAGAGCAAATGGAGCAAATTATCAGTGTTTCGACAGTACAAGAGACAACAAAAATCAGGAAATTGGTTGGACGATATATTGTTCAAAATAAAGAATTGAGCGATTTTCTGTTTCGATCAAGTGAAGATACAACAGAAGGAGAGAAAGAGGAAAAGGAAAAACCTGAAGTACCCCCAGATGATAAAGAACTGGAAACGGTTTTTTTTGATGATGATATCACTCCCGAAGAACTCAAAATTCCGGATTTAAAGGAGATTCCTTCTTTTTTTATCATCGCGAATAAAAAAGATCCAATCCTTGTCGAAAAAGGTGGGACTACATTGATCCGACTAGAAACCGATGCTGTCGATTCATATTTAGAGAATGAAAATTTTTCGAGATTGGAATTTTCCACCAATAAAAAGCTCTTCAAAGAGAAAAGTCATTCAAAATTACGAAACGGAAAACTTTCTTTCAATATTTATTGTCCAACGACTACAAGAATCGGTACGAAGGATCGTATTAAATTTGAACTTGAGGCAGGAACTAACACCCCTTTGATCGTAGAAAGAGATGTCATTTGTATCAAACCACAAAAAAGAAAAAAAATCAAACATGATGTGAAAATACCTGAACCAAACATTATTCCAATAAATCATCTTGATCCACGATGGAAAAAAAGAAATTATGATGAGAACTCGGTCGGGGAAATCTTTATTTCCGATAAAGAATCTGCAATTCTAGTCAGTACAGAAAATGTTCAATTAGAGGTTGTTTTAAAGAAAATAGATGAGAAAATGATAGACGTTTCTAAAGATAGATATGTTGCAGCAATCGCATATTATCTTCTCTTACAAGAAGTAGATAAAAGACGAAAAACCCCTGTTGACAATATTGAGAAAACAAAGGAAAGAAATTCAATTGATGCAGATCCAAAATCATCTCCTGAATTACAACGAATAGCAAAGATTGTATCTGTCTTGATTTTGCCAGTTGAAAATATTTAATCTACTTTTTGAAAAATCTCGATGTACTGATGATGAATATTTTGAACAAATGCATATGGATATCCATAAGGAAAAAGCATTTTATTGTTTTGTGCTAAGATCGTTACTCCTCTAAGGGTGTAACCTTGGTTTTGAAAAAGATTGATTGTATCTATATGAAAAGGATAAAATTTTGATTTATGATAGAAATCCCCTACAATTAGTGCAAAATACTTCCCTTTTTTAAGTATCCGATAACATTCAGAAGACATATCATTTATTTTTAAAAGAAATGTATCGTAATCCTTCACATTTCCTAAATCATTTTCACTATTCGAATATTTTGTTGAAAGTCCTTTATTCACCCGCTGGCTCTTTTGTTTATGATCTGGATTTTTATTTAGAATGCCCCAGTACGGGGGACTGGTAACAATAAAATCAATAGTATCAGTCTCAATTTTTGGTAGACGTTTTAAGCAATCATCTCGATAGATTTTCAATTTTACTTTATCTTGTTGTAAATCCGGAATTTCCTTCACCAGTCTTTCCTTCCCTAGTTTTGCCCATTTGGTTGAAATTTCGATTCCTATTGCATTTCTTCCAGATAGTCCAGCCGCTTTTAATGTTGAGGCAACACCACAGAAAGGATCTAAAACAACCATTTCGGGCTTGGTAAATAAATTTATCAGTCTAATAATATCCTGATACGAGAAGGGGGCAGGATGCAATTTTTCAATTTCGGTATATTCATTTGAATTACCCAATCCTTTCTGATACCAGAAAGATTTGGAGTGTTGAATCCATTCCTTACCGGTTAGATTATTTAGTTTATTTCTGGGATCAATGGATTTTGGATTTGATTCAGTAATTTCACCATTATCCAAAAAACCATTATTCATTTATCTCACTCTCCAAAAAAGGGACTTTTTTTTGGTCAACTAAAAAATGTTTATTAATCAACCAAGATACGATAATATTCCTTACGACATCCGCATCAGATCGCCCGAGTTCTCCTTTCAGAGTTTCAAGTATTTTCCATTGTTCAGCTGTGAATGTAACAAGGACTCTCTTCGGTTTTTTATCACTCATTTATATCAAGAATATATATTCCAGATATAAAGAAGTATTTACACGGATTGTAATTCTTTAGTTTTCAATTATAATCAAAAACATTACCACCCTTCCGACCAACTAGTATATATACAATATTATCATTTCTTAGATAATCACAATGCCAGAAATATCCATCGCCGAATTAATGACGGCCGTACGCCGCATCGCTCACTCACCTCTCGAAGCGGAGCGTATGGTCCGGTTCATTATCATTGAGATGATGCTTCTGGCAGTGATGCTCGGACTTTTTACTGTATCGTCCGATGTACCGGAAGTTTCGAACAACGGCCCGGGGATCTCTGCTTACCGGCCCCAGGTCGTACCTGTTCTCCAGCCGGCCACCGGCGCCGGGCTGCTCGCGGCCCCAACGGGCACCGGATAACAGAACCGGTGCGGCACCAGGCCTGCTCCTCCGCATACATACTCTGTATGCAGATCCGGGCGGAGCCGGGACGCACACACTCTTAGATGATTTCCCAGCAACGAGCGGACGCGCCGCCGGTACTAAAGGAGAACGCAGTAGTGCAAAAGGTGATTATGAAAGACAAGAACGTCAAAACCAGTCGGCCTGACCGGGGAGTAGTCCGGTCAGCCGGAACCCTTGAACCGATTACGAACGCTGCCCCCGACGCAGGAACCAGCCGGGACGATGAGAATTGCGAGGTAAAACCTCAGGAGGTGCGGCTGGAGGCAGCCGTCATCCTCCACGAGCTTGACGAGAACGGCACGCTGGAAGGCGTGGACGGCTACCTCCGCAACCGTGGTGTCGTGCACCGGGCCATGGAACTGCTCGAAGAGTGGAAGTTCCTCCCTGCCCGGATCAGCAGCTCGAAAGTGCCCGTGGATATCATCGCTATCCGGAAGGACATGACCCTGCTCGTCCAGGTGATCTCCTCAAAGAAGCCGATCCCGAATGCAAAGACGCTCGTTCGTCATTATGCAGGAAAGATCGATGCCATCCGGAAGATGGGGACTTCGACACAGTTCAAAAAGATGCTGATGGCCTACTCAAAGCTCTGCGGCTGGAAGTATTACGAGGTCCTGCCGGGAGGTCTCATCCCCGCATGGCACCTGCCGGATGTCCCGGCATACTAATTTCCTTTTTTTTTCAGATTGTGAAATTCCCTTTCGATTATTCTAAAACGAAGGGAGGTCTGCCGCCGCCCCGGA
>CAZMCL010000010.1:0-15236 GCA_964564375.1 uncultured Methanoregula sp.
GGGGCATAACGGTAATATATGCCGTTCTCACGAACGAGTCCGAGCCGCCGGCATTGGTTGCTGTAAGGTTGACCGTGTAATTACCCGCGGTATTATAGGTATACGAGGGGTTCTGTTCTGTGGACGTGGCGCCGTCGCCGAACTCCCAGCTCCAGTTGGTCGGGGAGTAGGTAGATGTGTCGGTGAACTGGACTGTGAGCGGGGTGTAGCCGGATGTGGGTGTGGCGGTGAAGGAGGCTGTAGTCGGGGGGGTAAGGACGGTAATTTCGGTAGTGTTGGTATTAGTTCCCCCTTGATATGATATTGATGTAAGGGTAACAGTATATTGGCCAGGATTCTGGAATGTATGTTGAGGATTTTTTTCGTTTGAAGTTGGCGATTCATCATCAAAGTCCCACGTCCGTGTATCTATCCAACCTATCGTTTCATCGCTAAATTGAACGGTGAGAGGTGCGGTTCCTGTTGACGCACTGTGACTTATGATTGCAATGGGTGTAGGATAATTCACCAACACATTTTTTTCCATGTCATCGTAGCCATTAATATTTGATACAATTAATTTTATATTATAATATTTGACTTCATCATATGTATGACTTGGATTGCTTTCTGTAGAGATTTCCCCGTCACCAAATTCCCAAAGCCAAGACGTGCGGGAATTTTGAGAATTGTCTATAAATTGGTAAGTTAATGGTTCTGAATTGAGATCTTGATAATAATTAAAATCCGCTATCGGCATTTCATCACCGACAACAACGCTGATTGGCATTTCTTTTTCAGTTGTGCCGGCATCATTTGTCACTGTTAATTTTGCTATAAATATCCCGGTATCTTCGTATGTGTGATCATAAATCACTCTTCCAGTATCACCATGACCATCACCAAAATCCCAAGTATATGTTGTCGGGAGAGACCCCCGATAGTGCGTCTTGTCAGTAAAATGTACTGTTAACGGTGGATTGCCTGATGTGGGTGTTGCTGTGAAATCAGCAATAGCAATTTCGGAGATTATGTGATCCTGGGTATATTCAACTAAACCTCCAGTATATCGTGCAGCTATCAGGATGCAATTCTCAGTAATTTTTTTCACAACAGGATCATTATCAAACCCTTCCGGATTGGTATCTGTTTTAGGTTGGTTTAGCACACGATATAAGAGCGTATCGAGATAGGCATGGGAGAATATTGCAGTATTTTCTGCTGCCTCGTCCGGATATGTAATCCGATAAAAAACATCATTATTCTCAACCAGATTTCCAAAAGAATGCTCCTGCCATTTCTGTTCCACATATCCTTCGTATGCTCCATGAACGTCATATATCGGATACAAAATTACTTGTTTCGCTTCTGCTCCAGTATGCATCGGATTTGCAAGATCGGTTATAAAATGGCTTGCCCATCCGAGTTTTATTGCTGCGTCCACACCACTTGATGATCGTGATTCGTCAGCATATTGTAAAAATTTCTGAGGAGCTTCCCCAAGTAACGGAAGTTCCGGATTCCAATAATGAGTTTTACAATGCATTATCTGATTAAATTGCGGGCTGACATCAATTGGTATTCCCGCAATCGTGATATAAATTGGCCCACTTACTGCAGGCCACGTATCCGGCACCATAGAAGCGGCAGCTGCTTCAACGGCATAAAGATAATTAATTCTTTTACATGCCCAGTAAATGAAACTATAATGGCCAGTTGCGGCGTTTGTAGGATCATCTTCTAATAATTGTGGATTCCAAGATCCACCCCATGCCATCAGTCCTGTTTCTGGAGATCCAGATCCATCTCCAAATGATGAAGAGAACCGAGATTGACCAGGATTATTCGATGATGAAAATGATTCGGAAGAAACCAGACTACCTGCAGAATACGAATTTCCGTAACTCAATGCCGGTGAAGATCCTTTTGATGAAGTCTGTTGTGACTGCGACACCTGATCCTTCTCGATTAACTTTGATCGGAAGCTTGTAATATTCTGAAGCGTCTTGTTTTCAATTGGTGACAACACAATTGCTTTTTTTGATGTACTAAGCGCAACCAGCCTCTTTGCATCAGGTGTATTTTTTTTTAATGCGTTCTGCGTGATTTTATCACGGTCAAATTCTATCCGGGTAACATGACCTATGGGGATTATCTTTGTTGAATGCGAGCCATCCGATTGTATTGTGATCTCAATGGTTTTTTGGCCGGCATCAACAAACTTTGTGGGATACGTTTCCCAGAGATTGTTGACTGTACTTTTCATTTCATTTTTTTCTGCCGCAGTAAGGGAAGATCCTTCAATATCATCAATCAGGGCTTTCTTTCCTGCCTCATCGTGAGCCAGTATAATCCAGTTTTCATTTGCATCAATGATCTCCTGATCGACTTCTATCAGTTCAATATCAGTGTGAAGCCCGGTCATATCCAGTTCAGGCAGTTCCCTTAAATTTGTTGCAATTGCGTTCACATTCGTAATATTTCCAGTATTTTGTTCTGCTTGTACTCCAAATACAAGAGAAATCAGAACAAGACTGATAATCATTACCTTTATCATTTTCATTCTCTTTACACCTCATTCATTTCGATAAATCCACAGTGTCACTGAAAAACGAATATACAATCACGAATCCGCCATCAGGAGTCATGAAAATCTGATTCGCACTTGATTGAAAGGGAGGCAATTTTTCAGGAAGTTTGCATTCCCATTCACGGATCAGATCTTGGTTCATTTTCACTGCATATACAGACTGACCCGCGACTTCTGTAATCAGGTAGCCATTATCATTTGTCAATGAGAGTGGGCGGGAGATGTTGACTGCCGTTTTATTAACAAAATTTCCTTGAGAATCAAGTTTAACCAGCCCGGTAAGATTCCTTGACTGCAACTCAGCATCGAAAAAATAGACCAGATAACCATCCGAATATTTAAACAGGGCCGGGTTTGAATACCAGGTGCTCTCTGTATGAATCCGAGTGGTATTGACAATATACCCTTCAGGATCAAATTTGGAAATCGCCATAATACATTGGTTATAAGGTTCAGGAATAGAGGAAAGCATCAGGAACCCCTGACCATAATCCAGTGTATCAACTTTTTTTACGGCACTTCTGTTGTTCTCCGGATATGTCCGCTGCCATAGCAGATTTCCTGCACCATCCAGTTTCATAAGGGACGGGCCGGCGACAACGATTCCCCCGTCATCATCTTCCGTGACTGCCCAGTAATCGGAGACAATATCCAGTTTCTTTTGCCAGAGAGTTTTTCCATCAGCGTCTATTTTCAGAATATCGCCGTTATTAAATACGGTAACATAATCTCCGTTCCGCAACGTATGGATGGCCGTAGCTTTACCCAGCTCGATCCTGAACCTGTCGTTATATACAATTTTTCCGGAATCCTTCACATCGTAAAACCGGTCCCATACAGTATCGCCCGAACCGGATATCCGGATTAGCCGTGGCTGGAAATTTTTCGTGCATGTCGAACGCTTTGTCGACTGATACCCGGCAATTACAACTCCCCCGTCCGGAGCGGGAACCATGCCGTTCACACCATTATCGATGCCGGAATCCAGCACTGTTGTCCAAAGGTGGTTCCCATCAGAAGAAACCTTTGATATCACAACAGTTGTTTTCGAAACAGGACAATCCCCCATCGGACAACCTGCGGTCAACAGAACGCATATGATTAGGATCATCAGGACAAGCGTAGTGCGGAGCGGTGTCATAGTAGCACCAACCTTGAATCCGGCATATCCAGACCTCCAAATATTGCGGTTTTTCTCATGTTTGAACTTCCTTCTTCATTTTCATGGGTATGACATGATTATTCTCGGATGCAATCAACGGGGAACAGGCACCGCTTCATCTCATAAGATGCTGAATTTCATGATGCTTGCTCTTTTTACCGTCGCCGCAGATATCCTCCCGCACAGATGAGTATGCACAAAATTAAGCCGATAATCGGAATGATTGGACCGATAGGCGAATAGAGGACCTTGGGAGTTGCATACGCGGCGGCCGTTGGAACCACAGGCGCCGGACCACTCGTGCTAATTCCCTGAATTTGGGAAGCCGGTGCTACCGTTGGCTTGTATGTTGCGACCGGTGCGTTACCGACCGTGAAACTCCCGTCGATGAGAGCACGCTCTATTGAATTTTCTTTATGATCATCAAACCTGTCGCGGTGAAGGTGAAGATAAGTTGATCCCTCTTTTAACCCCTCTATAGTAATCGTTGCCAGTTCCACGTTCTTCGCTCCAGATTGAACGTTATATCCTAGATCAACTGCCATGAGTTGGACTTCATTGCCTTCTCCGAGACCATTCACTTCTTTTAATTTCGCCCATGCCGGGAAATCCACCTTTTTAATTTTTACAATATCAAGATTAAAGGTGATATTTACATTATAACCAGCGAGACCGTCAGGAGCTTCGTCCAGCACAAGGCGAAGAGTTGCTTGTTCACCAGGACCGTTCACTTTCACATCTCCCAAGGTTACTTTGGCTGCCGATACTGTCCCATTTAGCAATATGATAACGAGAATAATTGCATAGATGGGAAAAAATAATCGGGTATTCATCGACTATCTCCCATATCATGATACCATTAGGAAGAGTGTAATCACATCTTCATAAGTCAAGCTTCCATTCCCAGAGAAATCAAACAACTCTACCGGTTCATTCTCAAATATCCAGCCATTGAGAATCACATGGGCAAACAAATTCACATCCGCATAGTCCAGCTGACCGTTACCGTTCAGGTCCTCATACTTACCATCTTCATTCAGGTCAGTGGGGTCATGAGTCATTCCGTCGATTGGGATTAAAGGCCTGACGACCGTGAAACCATTCAGGAACGTTGTGGTTTTTTCATCGGAAGTCCGCATCAGGGTGATGTTCCATACCCCGTCGGCCGCACCGTTGATGTTGAACACGCAGTTGGTCTGGAACCGGGAAGGAACGGTAACTGGATCAGCAGTAATGTCGGTTTCTCCGGGTTTCGTGAGATTCACAACCATCATGTCTGAAAGGAACCCAGTCCCGTTAAGGAGGATAGTCACCGAGGCATTATTGTATGCCTGTGCCGGTGTGATATCGAAAATAAGGGGATCTGCGAGCGGCTCGTCAACAAAGATGCTGCCTTGGGTGAGCGAAAGTGGCATATCATATCCGTTCTCATCGTCAAAGTTAGCGCTGGACAATGAGATTGTTGTCGATCCGTACGAAAGCCCGCGGAATGTAATCGTACCGAGCGGGACATTCGACATACCGGCTGTGATGTTGTCATTGACATCGCTTGCCTTAAGGAGGATATTCTGGGTCCCCGGCAGCGAACCTACTGTGTTCATGTCCTGGGCCCAGGTCGGGAACGTGATACCGGTAATCTCGGCTATTGCCGGGTTGTCTACGGTGATATTCACATTATAACCGCTGAATCCCAGTGGCACATAATCCAGCGTAAGGTCAAGTGTCGTGTAGTCATTTGCCTGGGTAATATTCCCGGATCCGACTATACTCACCGTACTTGTCGCAGGTGCCGAGACCGTTATATACCCGGTCTTGGTCTCCGTGTCGAAACCATCGCCGTTGGTCGCGTTCAAGGATACCGTATAGCTTCCCGCAGTCGTATACGTGTGCGAAGGGTTCTGCAGGCTGCTGGTCTGACTGTCACCAAAGTTCCAGGACCATGACGTGGGCGAGTTCGATGACGAGTCCGTGAACTGAACCGTCAATGGTGCCGTGCCGGATAACGGGGTGCCTGTAAAGGATGCTGTCGGGCCGGTCACGGGCGTAAGGTACCGGATAATTACTACACCAGAGCCACCTGATCCGGCATCTTGTACACCTGATGATGTCGCTGCGCCACCGCCACCGCCAAGTCCGTCAGTACCATCTTGCCCCTCGTCGCCTCCGCCGCCGGTTCCGGGCGTTCCCGTTCCCGGATTAACACGATCAATCCCAACGCCCCCGCCACCGTAAGTTACATCCCAGTATGTCACGCCATTACCCCCGTTTATGGTATTCCCGTCAGCACCCATTCCTCCTCCACCACCAGAGGAGTAGCTGCTGATTCCAGCACCTCCATTATACCCTTGTAATCCCGTTCCGGCAACACCATTGTGATAAGCGCCCCCACCACAGCCTCCGGAAGATGCTGGACCATCATAGTTACCGCCGTGTCCTCCACCGATAGCGATTACTGAGAATGTACCGTTAGAAAATGAAGAGTTCCCCCCATTGTAATTTGGTTCGCCACCGTCTCCTACAAGGATCGTATAATCAGATCCCGGATTTACTGTAAAGAGGGTATTGAACAAAACCCCTCCGCCGCCACCACCGGCATTATCAAAGTGCCCCACTGATTGTTCACTTCCGCCACCACCACCGGCAACAACAAGATAGTCAACATAAGTGACACCAAGCGGCATAGTCCACGCTGTCGATCCAGTTCCATTGAATTTCACAACAGTATAAGCACCGTTAATTGTTGTCCACTGCGATACAGCCGCACTGGCCGGCACCGTGATGGCCAGCAGCACGATAAGAAATATAATAATCCTGCTTTTCATGACAAACCTCTTTCAGCTGATAGGCCCTTTGGAAAGGACCAGGTACATCTCAGGTGTCACAGACTGGTAATGCTGATAGTGATAAGCCAGATTCCCGGGATATCTCCGCATCCCAAACCCGTGCGAGATTTACCTTACGGTAGTGGCACGAAGAGAAACTTCATAAGTTCAGAAGTAGATTCAACTCATGCCTTCGGGCGGGATAGGTTCATCACCCGTTCAAAGCTGGTGAACCAATCCTTTCTTGTTTTTACTTGTTATTGTTCACAATATATATGCGTTGTTTATTGATTTCGAATCTATCTAAAATCAATATTATGTATATAACACTATCGCCAATAGAGAAAAAAAAGAATTCAAAATTTTTAATTGTTTTTTTACTTGAAAATTACTGATTAAGAAAAATCATAAAACAATGTATCTGAAGAAAATCACTCAATGATGATTTCTAGGTGAGAAAATTATAAACGCGACCCGAAGAGCCGGGTATCACACACCCAGAATCTTCCTCAGCGCCACAAACTCCGCAACCGAGTACTGCCCGGCCGCAGTCGGAATGCCGGTGTGGCAGTACACAAACTCCGAGCCAAAGAGCGGGAGCATGGCCCGGGCGTGCCGGAACTCGCCGCCCATCACGCCCGTGCAGATCGGCTTGTGGGCGGCCTGCGTGAACGCAAGGAGTTCTAGCACGTCCTCATCACCCTGCGGGGTCACGACAATCTTTGGGACCTCCCCGTATGCCCGGAGCTCGCGTTCCATCACAAAAAGGATGTGGAGCGGGATCATCCGGCCCGCGTGGTGGGAGGCAATGATCTTCTTTCCGGCCTTTTTCACTTCCGGTGCATGGCTGGCAAACGGTTGTTCGATATCAACATAGTCCGCATAGGGCAGGAGCGGGCGGAGCTTCTCAATCCATGCTTCAGAATCTCCGAAGAACCGGCCGCCCTCCTGTCCCGAGCGGAGGGTGAGGATCGTGGGAAGGCCGCATACCGCCCTGGCTTTCTTTACGATCTTCAAAAGGTCCCCGTCATACAGGTCGATCCGGAGCTCGACTATGTCGGCTCCCAGCTTTTTTGCCTTTGCAGCATGCGCAGGATCGGTGAGTGCGGCAACGATCTTCATCAGTCTAGAGTTGTGTGGCCGCAAGTAAAAAGATGTGCAGTCACGGCGGGCCCATATTCAGCCCGTTCCGGACAATACACGTTTTTATGGTTTTGTGGTACAAAGACTGTTAACGAACCATGCAGAGCGCTTCTCTCATCATCAGTTTTTTGGCCCGGCTCACCGGGGCCATCTCCAAGGGTGTGATGCTCGCCCTTGTCATCCCGCTTGCAACTGCGCTCCTCTTTGCCATCCCCACCATGCCGGCGCTCATCCTGATCGGGACAACGCTCGTGATCGAGTACGGCGCTGCACCCGTTGGCGTGGGGCTCGGGCTTCCCCCGGCCTTTGTCTTCCTTGTCCTTTCCTGCGTTGCACTCGGCGTCATCCTCCTCCTCTTCGATCTCTTCGATTCCATTGGCGATCATTCCGAACGCGTTCGCCGTTTACTTGACCGGTCCCGGAAACGTGCGGCCGAGTCCGCTGTCCTTGCAAAATACGGGATCTACGGCCTTGTCGTCGTGGTCCTGACCCTCGGGTTCTACCTCTGCCCGCCCATTGCCTGGGTCTGCGGGTGGGACAAGAACCGCTCAATCCTCTACACGATGATCGGGTACTGCCTCATCACGGCAGTCCTCATCATCTTCACGGGCGACATCCTCCAGCTCATCCTCCCGCAGGCCTGATCCGGCATGACTCCATCCGCTCCACAGGAAAAAACAATGCACCTTCCCGAACTGCTTGCACCCGCCGGGTCGCCGGAGGCGTTCCAGGCTGCCGTTCATGCCGGTGCCGATGCCATCTACCTGAGCGGGAAGCGGTTCGGCGCCCGGAAGTTCGCGGCGAATTTCTCCGACGCGGAGATCGAGGAGGCCGTCCGCCTCGCCCACATCCACGGGGTCCGGGTCTACGTCACGGTCAATACCCTGATCCATGACCGTGAACTTCCCGCCGTGCTCGAATATCTCATCTGGCTGTATGCAACCGGTGTCGATGCCGTCCTCGTGCAGGACACCGGCATAGCCGCACTTGCCCGGGAGATGGTACCCGGTCTTGTACTCCATGCCTCAACCCAGATGACCATCCATAACACGGACGGTGTCCGGTGGGCGGCGGAGCACGGGTTCTTAAGGGTCGTGCTTGCCCGCGAACTCACGCTTGACGAGATACAGGTCATCGCGGATGAGACAAAGGATACCGGCATCGGCCTCGAGGTCTTCGCGCACGGGGCACTCTGCTACGGGTACTCCGGCCAGTGCCAGCTCTCGTCCGTTATCGGCGGCCGGAGCGGCAACCGTGGCATGTGCGCCCAGCCCTGCCGGAAACCGTGGACCCTGGTCGCCGGCACCGCGGACGAGTTCGGGCGGCCGGTGCAGGTCCGGGACATTCCCACGCACGACCACTACCTCCTCTCCCCAAAAGACCTCTGCACCTACCGCCACTTGGACAAGCTCGTCAGGTCACCAGTCGTATCGCTGAAAATCGAGGGCCGGATGAAATCTTCGGAGTACGTGGCGGTCGTCGTCTCCACGTACCGGCAGGCGCTCGACGCTATTGCTGCCGGTACGTGGGAACCTTCGGATGCAGCAGAGCGGGACCTCCTCCTTGCCTTCAACCGGGGATTCACCTCCGGCTACCTCTTCGGAGAACGGCACCGGCGGCTCATGGGCAGGGACGCCCCCGACAACCGCGGGTTACGGATCGGGACAGTTGTCCACTATGACAAGGCGCAGTCCCGTGCGATCGTACGTCCGGAGGTGACAGTTGTACCGGAGCCGGGCGATGGTCTGCTTATCGCCCACCCGGACGGTAGCGGAGAGACAGGTTTTGCCCTCAATACCAATACGGTTCTCACCAAAGGGGAACTCCGGCTGCGGGTACCCCGCCCGGTGCCGGTGGGATCGGCAGTCTTCATCACCGCTTCAAGGAAACTGGATGCCCGGGCACGGCAGCTTATTGCAAAGACCGGGCCGGGCCTGCGCCGGCCCCTGCCTCTTGATATCAAAGCGGAGGTCAGCCCGGAAGGAAGACTGGTCATCGGCGGTTCGGTGGAGCGGCCGGACGGCACGGTTGTCGCAGTTTCCTGCCGGCCGGAAGCACCCCTTGCACCGGCCGAGTCCAGGCCGCTCACCGCGGAAATGATCACCCGGCAGCTGGAGAAGAGCGGGGGTACGCCATTCATTGTCCGCTCCCTCGCTCTTGACTACGATGGCACACGGTTTGCCCCCCTTGCGGAGATCAACCGCCTGCGCCGGGAATTCTTTGCCGCCGCCACCGAGCAGATCGCAGCCTCGTACCGGCCAGCCATGAACGAGGTGCGGCGGATCCAGCACCGCTGGCAGGACGAGGCACTGCGGTACCCGGCCAGGGCCCCGGGTAATGGGGCATGTTCCCGTGCAGGTCCACTCCGGCTCGGCATAATTGTGGATACCATCGGGGGGGTGCAGGAAGCAGCAGCAGCCGGCATCGACACCATCTCTTTCGAGCCGGACCTTGTCCGTCACCCTGACGCCTGCGGCAGAAAAGGAGCGATCATCTCCCCGCTGCCGCTACTCTGCGAGGCCATCAGCACCTGCAAGGAGAAAGGGGTGGCGCTTTTCTGGAAACTCCCGCGTATCACCCATGACCGGTACCTCAGTGCCCTGCTCATCCATCTCCCGGCACTCTCATCAGCAGGCCTTGCCGGCTGCATCGTTGAGAACACAGGAACCGCATGGGCGGTGCGGGCAGCCAGTGCCAAAATCCCGGTTTTGGGATCCACCGGGCTCAACATCTTCAACCATGCAGCGGTCATTGCCGCCGCGCCCGTCTTCTCCGGTGTTACGCTCTCGCCTGAACTCTCCCGCGACGAGATCGCACTCCTCCATGCAAATCTTGCAGCCCGCAATGTGATGATGGAGTGTGCCCTTATCGTGCAGGGGACAAGTGAGGCAATGATTACCGAAGACTGCCTGCCTCTGCTGCAGGCACCCTGCGCCCATGATGCAAAGGATAACTACACTCCACGGGAGTTCCTGGGGGTACGGGACGAGAATGGACAAATTTTTCCGGTCCGGGACGGGGGCGGGTGCAGGACCCGGATCGGCAACAGCAGGGAGCTCTGCCTTATCGACTATCTCCCCATTCTTCCCGGGCTTGGGATCAGCGAAGCGGTCATCGATGCCCGGCACCGGCCCGCTAAATATACACGCTCCATGTGCCGGATCTACTCAAAAGTCCGCGCAGAGATCCCGTCCCTTCCGGGAACCGGCCGCCT
This sequence comes from uncultured Methanoregula sp., assembly GCA_964564375.1. Lineage (GTDB taxonomy): Archaea > Halobacteriota > Methanomicrobia > Methanomicrobiales > Methanospirillaceae > Methanoregula. The sequence goes on from CAZMCL010000010.1 coordinate 10,911, forward strand.
CAACTCCAGCATGAAGTCGCTGAAACGGGAGATTTGCGGGATCGCGCTTGGCGATATTACGTCCGGCCACTTCCTCCGCGGGCTCAGGGAATAATTTTTTTAGTCATACGGGGGAAAATTCATCATAGAACAGACCAGATACACCTACTTAAGAGTGCCAAACCATTCCGGAGAGTTTCCATGACGTCGCCTTTGATTCTCATAAACTTAAAAACCTACAACGAAGGGATGGGCAACCGCGCCCACATGATCGCCAAGGCTGCCCAGCAGGTAGCGCAGGAAAGCGGTGTAACCATCGGTGTCGCACCGTCATATATTGACCTCCACCCGCTCTGCTACCATTTCTCCATCCCGGTCTATGCCCAGCACGTTGACGGGTGCGAGCCCGGCGCCAACACCGGGCACATCACGGTCGAGGCAATCCGCACGGCCGGTGCTGCGGGGTCCCTGATTAACCATTCCGAACGGCGCCTCACGATAGCCGAAATCGAGGCATCCGTGCGGGGGCTGCAGGCCCACAAGCTCGTTTCCGTGATCTGTTCGAATAACGAGATGACGAGTGCCGGGGCCGCAGCGCTCGGGCCGGATTACGTTGCCATCGAACCGCCGGAACTTATCGGGAGCGGTGTATCGGTCTCCAAGGCAAACCCGGATATCATCAAACGTTCGGTTGCTGCGGTGCAGGCGGTCAACGCAAAAGTAAAAGTCTTAACCGGTGCCGGCATCCAGACGGGCGAGTGTGTCAAAATTGCCGTCGACCTCGGGACAGACGGTGTGCTCCTCGCATCAAGCGTGGTAAAATCAAAAGAGCCGGGTACGGTGCTCCGGGACCTGGTCTCAAAACTCTGAAATTTTTTGGGGGTTATCTGATGAACAGGTACCAGATCCCCACAATTGCAATGAATATAACGATCCCAATGCCGATCACGGTTATGCTGCTGAGTTCCGTTGACTCGTCTGCCATTTTTTTCAAAACTCCCATCCGTAACGATACGTCACGTTAAGTAACCCTCCTGCACACCATTATAAATAGTTTTCGTAATGGAAACAGAATTCGCAAAAAGAAAAACGGGACCGATTGAAAAAAGGATGTGATTTCAGACTATCAGCGAGATCAGGTCATGCTTGGTGATCACGCCTTTTACCGCCCGGCCTTCCACCACGAGCACCGCGTGGTTCTGCTGCAGGATGTTGATGACAGTCTCCACGTCCATGTCGGGCGGAACTGTCGGGAACCCGGCTTCCATGAAATCCTTGACAAAGAACAGGTGGGTCCGGTGCAGGCGCTGCTGCTCGATGGCCTTGACGATCACCGATTCGGAAATGCAGCCGACCGCGATGCCCCGTTCGATCACCGGCAGCTGGGAGATATTATTCTTCTCAAAGATATCCACCGCCCGGCTGATCGCGTCCTGCGGCTGCACGGAGATGACCGGGGCATGCATGATCTGGGAAGCCCGGATCTTCTTTGGTTCGGCACTGTTGAGCACCGTTAAGATCTTGTTGAGCGTGCTGACCCGGGGGTCCACGTTGCCGGCCTCGATCCGGGCCACCATGGACTGGCTGATACCTGCCCCCTTTGCAAGCTCGGTCTGCCGCATGCCAAGCGCCTCGCGGCGCGACCGCAGTTCATCTGGAGTGGGAATGTGCATTGCTGATTACTGATAGTCATAAAACGATATCAAGGTTATGGAGAATTATGCGCTGGGGATTCCGGGAGCCCGGGCAAACTCAAGCGCAGGGCCGCATTTTCCCACGCAGCACCGGGTCGAGCGATATATTCATTATCTGCACGCGAGAACAGCTCATTACTATGATCCAATAATCGGATTGGATCAGTGTTCCCTATGACGGATGGTCTGGAAAGCGACGACGATTCAGAATATCACCATCGGCTTTTTTTCTCCGGCTCAGCAACCGGGTACACCCTGCGGGATGCATATTGCGGCCCTGCTCTCCAGCATTATCCCGGGCTTTTATTTTTTAACCCGGCACCTGACAGCCACAGGAGTCTGCCATGAAGTCCGTGCCAGACCCCTCCTGCCAGCAATCTGCCGGTGTTACGGAGCCGGTCCCGCCATCGGGGATTCCGGACTCCCCCGTTCTGATCATACCTCAACCGGGACATACTCCCCATTCAGGCACACCACGGAAAACTCCCGTGCGTCCGGCCCTGAAACGTGAGCCTGCCCTGTACCGGGATTCATTCTATAAGATCCGGCACGACAATGCCATCCATATCATCAGCGAAAATTATGCGTACAAGACGGAGTCCTATTACACCATACTCAGCCACGAACTGGAGGGCCGGAAAGTCCGACCATCCAGCAGTGCCGTCCTCGATGCCTATGTTGTTCCCCTCTGCCTTGAGCGGGCCCGCATGGCAGAAATTCCGGTCTGCGAATGGGGGATCTCGCAGGGCTATGCGCCGCTCCCGGCCATCCTGTATGGCCTCAATTATTTTGCCACCACCGCTGAATACCACGTTGTCCATGACGACACACAGTCAAAGGAGGCCATCCGCCACTTAACCAACCGCGGGAAATACCCGTTCTGCTACCAGAAACTTAACCCGGAGGCTACAATCTCAACCTGCATCTCGGTGTTCGGGAAAACTGCCGGAAAGTGCAGGAACGTTGAACACCTGGCAGAACAGTTATACGATCTCTTCTCGATCCCGCTTGTCACAATGGTGACAGTTTCTCTAGGAAATACGCACATGCTTTCGTCGCTCTCTCCCACGCGCTACTCCCGGTTATCGGCAGAAGAACGGAGCATTCTCCATGCCTATCTCCGGCACCAGGAGTTCTTATGAGCCGGCTTGGGATCTTTGTTGACCGGAAGACGCTTGCGAATGCCGAACAGCTCACGGCCCTGATCCGGTGCCGGGATGTTGCGGAGAGCATGGGGCACCATGCCGAGTTCATCTTCCCGGTGGACATCAACCGGATCCCCCACATGGACGCCCTCTTTATCCGCACCCGGACCGACCCCATGAATATTGCCTATGTTGCAGCCCAGATGGCAGATTTTCATGGGATCCCGGTCATCGATGACCCCCGCTCCATCCAGATCTGCTCGGACAAGATCAACATGTATTCCCACCTGATGAAAAACAAAGTTGCGATCCCCCGGACGGTCTTTGTGTCGAAACATGACCTGACCGTTGAATATGCAACGAACCTCTTTGATACCCTCGGGACACCGCTCATCCTCAAGGAGCCGTCGACCTCGTTCTCGCTCAGGGTGGAGAAAGTGCAGGATATTGCAACATTCTTCCAGGTTGCAAGGCGGTTCATCAAGCTCTCCGACTGGTTTGTGGTCCAGCAGTACGTTGAGAGCAAATACGACTGGCGGGTGGGTGTGCTGGGCGGCAGGCTCCTTTATGCCTGTAAATATACGATACCCTCGGTCACGTTCAAGATCCAGGCCTCGGTAAACGGCCATATCGTCTATTGCGGTGTCGAGAGTGTTCCGGAAACAAAAGTCCCGCCCGGGGTCATCTCGCTTGGGATCGACGCGGCCAAAGCAATCGGGAACGGGCTTTATGGTGTCGACATCAAGAACAGTAATGGCGATGCATGCGTTATCGAAGTCAATGACAACCCCTCAATCGAGAGCGGCGAGGATACATGTTATCCACGCGTGTTCGAAGAGATCATCGCACATCTCCTGGCAGCGTGATTTACTCTTGACTGACGACTGGCTGCTCCGCGCTGAAGAGATCTGTCTGCAATGCGGCGGGCACTGCTGCAATGAAGCCAATCCCCCCATCACTCACCAGTGTTACGAGCGGCTCCGGAAGGAGGGTGTTCCCGCGGATTATTTTGAGACCGCCGGCTACCGGCGCATGCGGTCCCGGCCGGACGGGACCTGCATCTGCTCGAAGGATGGGAAATGTTCCATCCATGCAATAAAGCCCGAGACCTGCCGGGCCGGGCCGTTCACATTCGATGTCCGAAACGATGTGATCGAAATTTTCTTAAAATTCGAGAGCATCTGCCCGGTCGTCGGGCTGCTCAAGGAAGTCCCTGCCGCTTATGATGTACAGTATTCCCTTGCCGTGCAGAGCATCACGCACCTCGTCTCCCACCTGACCGATGAGGAACTTGCAGCCATATGCAGCATTGACGAGCCGGAGACTGAGAAGGTGGCAGAAATTCCAAGGAAGAGGCCGGGCCTGCAATGACCGTAGGGACGGAGCACGAGTTCTCCATCAATGACTCACACTTCTCTCCACTGCCGGTCTCCGACCAGATAATCCGGACCATCTGCGGCCGGAACTCAGGCGAGATACTCTTTGGCGATACGAAACTGGGAAAAGAA
>CAZMCL010000011.1:0-14836 GCA_964564375.1 uncultured Methanoregula sp.
ATAGGATACACTTTTTGCTGAGGTAGTCTAGCGGTAGGGCGCAGGCCTGGAAAGCCTGTGGTGCGAAAGTGCCTCGGGGGTTCAATTCCCCCCCTCAGCGTTTTACACATTTTTTTAGAGTTTTAATTATTCAAAGGGGGGTCGGCGGGTAACCCCCCTTGCTCTCAAAAATAAAGAGGGGGCCACCCCCCCACCCGCATAGGGTGGGGAGGGGGGGTACCACCCTCCTCCCAAATCTTGAGATCCTGACCTCATACTCATGAATGAGTATCCACATTTCCGGACGCAACACGTTGGTGGTTCCACACGAACCCACAGCAGGACGTGTGCGAAAAAACCTGCATTACGCAATATTGGGTTGGGGGGAGGTACCCCCACCCCCCACCAACTTTTTTTAATGAGGGGGGCTACCCCCCGTGCTCTGGATTTCAGCAAGGGCCCCCACCCCCCTTTGGCTCCCGGGAACCTCCCTACCCATCATTGGGTAACCGGCCGGTTTTCACGTTCACGCCATAAGTTCCATTCACAATGGTACCCAGACAGGTGCAAAAATTGCGCCCTTACTCAAACTTGAGGAGGGGGGCCACCGGTTGACCCCCCCACCATAATTTTTTTAAAATGCAGGGACCCCCCTTCCATGGGTATGGGGGGGTTACCCCCACATGCGAGCACCAGATCAAAATAACCGGGCTGCATTGCGGGGGGATGTGGTTACCGTTTGCCGGCTTTACCTGCTACACCTGCCCGGGCGAAGGCACAGTATTCGGGAACAACTTCAAACCCGAGAAAATGCCGGCCTTCCTTTTGCGCAACAACCGCAACCGTGCCGGATCCAAGGAACGGATCGAGCACCAGATCCCCGGGATTACTGGAATAGAAAAGGATCTTCTGCACCAGTTCGGAAGGGAGCTTGGTAGGGGTCTTTTTCTTCCCCTTCCAGTACTCGCGGTTGATGATCCAAACATCCTCAGGATAATGGTCGATCTTGTTGAACGTGTAATGCTTCGGATCCTTGACCACGAAGAGGATATGGTAGTGGCTGGTCACGAATTTCTTCTTCGTGAAGACCCCGAACTGGTACTTCCAGATCAGGTGGTTAATGGTCGTGAGCCCTGCGGCATCGATCCCTTCGAGGATGTCCCGGAGCCGGTTCCAGCCGGAGAATATGTACATACTCCCATTGGGGGCAAGAACCCGTGCGGCTTCTTCGATCCACTTCCGGGTAAAATCCCCGTATTCCGCCTTGGGAATCTCCTGGTATCCCTCGAGCACATTGCTACCGGTCCGGTTGTAGTTCAGCCGCTGGGCTTTGAAATCGATGGCAAAGGGAGGATCGGTGACGATGAGATCGATGGAACCTTCGGGTATTTCCATCATGAGGGTGAGGGCGTCACCCTCATACAGGGTATCCTCGCAGAACTTACCGAGCCGCCGCTCCATCAGCACGTCCCGCCGAATGCCCGCCCCGTCTCGAACGCTTTGACATTGATCTCCACAGTCTTCTTCGGGACAAGGCGCTTCACTGCTTCGAGGAGCGATTCGGGTTTGAGCGGCATCGCGCTGCATGCCGCGCCCAGCATCACGACATTCTGGGAGAGCGGGCTCCCCGCCTCGGTTGCCATCTTGTCGGCATCGAGGAGGCAGAGCGGGTGCTTTTTGAGAGATGCAACGATCTCCTCTTCTGAAGGCACCGCAATTTTCTGGGTAAAGACCGAAGTCGGGAGAACCATGCGCTGGTTGACCACCATCTTCCCGCCCTGCTTGAGGTAATGCGAGTACCGGAGCGCTTCGAGGAGGTCAAACGAGATGAGAAGATCTGCCTGCCCGGGCGGGATGAGCGGGCCATGCTCGCCCCCGATCCGGATATGGCTCTCGACCGATCCGCCGCGCTGGGCCATCCCATGTGTTTCTGCTCCCTTGACATGCCGGTTCTCGATCAGGCAGGCTTCTCCGAGAATGTTGGAAGCAAGGATCGTCCCTTGTCCCCCGATACCTACGATCAGGATATCGAAACTCCCGCTCATTTCTTTCCCTCCCGCACAATTGCCCCAAAAGGACAGAGCTGGGCACAAACCGCACAGCCGTTGCAGAGCTCGTTGATCCGGGCCTTTTCATCAGAAAATTCAATTGCGGGGCAGCCGAACCGCACGCAGGTGCCACAACCGTTACAGGTTTCTGTATTAACCATGTACTTCCCGCGCTTCACCCCGCTGCGCCGGGCCATGATCACGCACATCTGTTTGGCGATGATAACCTTCACGCCACTGCGCTTCTTTGCCTCCTGCAGGAGGTTGACCATTCCCGTCACATCGTACGGGTCAATGGACTCAACGAATGTGACCCCGCAGGCGCGGCAGATTGCATCCAGCGACACGGGCGGGCTCTCGGCCCCGCGGGCAGTCGCGCCGGTGTTGGGGTTTGGCTGGTGTCCGGTCATTGCCGTGATGCGGTTGTCGAGGATAACGACCGTCATATTCGCACCGTTATAAACCGCGTTCAGCAGACCCTGGATGCCGGTGTGGAGAAAAGTCGAGTCACCAATAGTGCAGATCACATCATGCGGTTCGCCGGAGTGGGCGATGCCGCTTGCCACCGTGATGGAGGCCCCCATACAGATAGTCGTATCAACCGCCCCAAGCTGGAGCCCGAGCGTGTAACACCCGATATCGCTTGGGTAGATAGCATCCTTGTATACCTTCCTGATCGCGTAGAACGCGCTGCGGTGCAGGCAGCCAGCGCAGAGGATTGGCGGACGGGCAGGGACATCCGGCACAGGCTGGACTGCGGAGAACGGGTTATCCTTAAGGAAACCTGCCTTCTCCATGATTGCTGCAACCGTAGTCGGTGAGAGTTCTCCCTCATACGGGGCATAGCCGTTCTTCTTCCCAAAGACCGGCACCGTTCCTGCAACCTGCCGCACAATCTCCTCTACTTCCGGCGCCAGTTCCTCGATGACAAGCACCCTATCGTGCTTTCTGACAAAATCCCCAAGCCAGTCCTCATCAATCGGGTAAGCCCCAATCTTCATAAACGAGACATCCGCAGGCAACAGTTCTCCAACATAGGACACCCCGATCCCGCTTGCAATGATTGCGGACTTCCCCCGTATCTCGTACCGGTTGAACCCGAGTTCCACGAGCCGTTTTTTCAGCGCCGGCTGCTTCTCGTTAAGTTTTTTATGCAGGATGCGGGTGTGAGCGGGTATGACCACATACTGTCGCGGATCTTTGTGGAACTCGCCTTTTCGGGCGCTCCTGACGACATCACCCAACTCAATATCGCCCTTGGAGTGACAGATCCGGGTGGTTGGGCGGAAGATGACCGGCAGCCCGAACTCCTCGGAGAGCGCAAATGCCCGGGGGATCATGTCGTGCGCTTCCTGCACGCTGGCCGGGTCAAGACAGGGAACCCGCGCAAAATGGGCATAGCACCGCGTGTCCTGCTCGTTCTGGGAACTGTGGGCAAACGGGTCGTCGGCGCTCATGATGACAAGCCCCCCGGTCACACCGGTATAGGCACTTGTCATGAGCGGGTCTGCTGCGACATTCAGCCCCACATGCTTCATAGTGCAGAGAGCGCGGATGCCGCACCATGCTGCCGCGAGTGCGTTCTCAAGCGCAACCTTCTCATTCACCGACCATTCGAGATAACACGAGCGGTCTGACTGCATCCGCAGCGTATCGATCACTTCAGATGAGGGGGTACCCGGGTACCCGCACACGAAATCCACACCCGCCTCAAGGCAGGCATGGGCGATCGCTTCATTTCCCAAAAGATACCGTCTTTCCATGATCCCAATTCCGTACATATACCGTGATTTTCTCTCACATATCCCTATCTGATTGATCCGGCAGCGCGGACAAGGATTCACAACCTATAAAAACTCTGATGCAGTAGTTATTAGGGTAAATTTCAGGCAAACTTTTGGGCCCGTAGCATAGCCCGGTGGTGCGCCCGGCTGATAACCGGGAGGTCATGTGTTCGAATCACATCGGGCCCATCTTACACTTTTCGCTTTTTGTTTTCGTTTCTCCGTGAGCTAACAGCCCCGGCATGAAATAACACAACCGCGTTGCGGTCTGATCAAAAAAAATACAAAGGAAAAAACGGTGATATGCCGGATTATTTCTTTTTGCCAAAGACGTATCCTATCACTGTTTCAAGTGCATTGATGAGGTTTTCTTCTCCTTCAAGATAATCATGCAGCGCCCGGTAGAGCATAAACATGATATCGTACCCGTACTGGTCAATTGCCTGTTGCGCCGTGATTGGGTTGAGGTAGGAGTCGGTGAGGAATCCATCGAAACTATACATCAGTTCAAAGAACTCCCCGTCAGCGGACATGACGCAGAACTGGTCAACCACCTGCATGGACGGGTTATCCGGGCGACAGGGTGCAGGGTCGGTCTTCCCGAGGATGATCATCTTCCCGGGATAATACTGAGGGTGGTACAGTTCGCCCTTGGTATCCTGCTTGCCCTTCTTGAGAAGGTTCAGGCCGATCTTTTCCACGACTGGCTTTGCAGATTTTGCCATTTTCCCAAGCAGCTCTGCATCGTTGGCACGAACCTTTTCCGAGAGGGTCTTGCCCTTTTCCTGAAGTTTTGCAAGCGTATCAATCTTCTCTTTGATTTTTTCAAATCCTTTCTCGATCTCGTCCATAACATTCACTCAACACGGTATATCAGATAGGAAGTGTTACTGCCTGCGCCTATAAAACCGCTCCTTTCTGACACGGGCAGGGCTTCACACACCGAAACTCACACTGTGCGTTTCCCGATGAAGAAATAGGTACGGTCTTTTTCCAGCCGGGCATGGCCTTCGAAACCCACGGGCAGGTCCTCATTGATGACCACCCCAAGGTAGGAAGGGGAACGCGCCATCACGGATCCCGGGCGGATAATCTCGGTTACAACAAAGGGTACCGTTGTCCCGATAAGGGGGCTGTTAATCGCCGCATAGATCCGTTCCGCGTGAGCCTGGATAAGGCGGGAACGGTCTTTTTTTATCGAGGGGTGGAAATCCTTTTCCCGTGCCAGGGGGGTGAGTGGCCGCTGCGAATAGCGGGTGACGTTCACTTTATTCGGGCGTATACGTTCGATAAGAGCAAGCGACTCGTTGAATTCATCAGCAGTCTCATACGGAGATCCGACAATGATATCAGTCATCAGGGAAAGGTCCGGCATTCTTCTCCGGAACGTCCTGACAATCTCTTCATAATCAGCGACCGAATAGTGCCGCTCCATCCGTGCAAGGACGGCGTCGGATCCGGACTGTACCGGCAGGTGGATGAACCGGAAAATCCGGTCACCCTTGATCGCATCAATGAGATCATCAAGAATGTCGATGACCGTCGCCGGATTCATCATGCCGACCCGAAGCATGGACGGTGGGGAAACATCATTAATCTGCCGCAGGAGGTCCGGAAGGGTTGCGCCGGCATCCCGCCCCCATGCACTCACGTCCTGTGCCGTGAGCTGGATCTCCGCACTACCGGCACGCGCAAATGCCCGCACCTGATTGTAGATCTCCTCCGATGGAAAACTCTTCAGCCGGCCCCGGGCAAACCGGGTGATACAATACGTACACCCGCCCAGGCACCCCTGGGCCACCTGCACGATTCCCGTGTCCCCTCCGGCAACCGTATTGACATGACGGTAGGATTGCTGGATGGATTTCGGATCGATAAACACAGGATTGCACACTCCGCGTATGAGCTCGGCCTGCACTGTGGGCATGCAGCCGGTAACAAAGAGATCGCGGTTCCGGAACTGCGCGAGTCGCCTCAGCATCCGCCGTTCGGTTGGGCCGACAACGGTGCAGGTATTGATGACGACGGCTTCTGCTTCATCTTCCGATGAGACGATCATGGATCCGGTTTGTTTGAGGATTTCCACGAGTTTTGCTGTGTCCCCGAAATTGTACCGGCACCCGTAGGTCTCGATATAGATCCGTCGCTCGAACAATTGTTCGAGCCCTGTATCTGAATCCTGAAGAGGTGTCCCGGTCATTGATGTTGCTACCGTATCCATTGGTCTTTTTTCATAATTGCCTTATTGCCACATCCGCCATCAGCACAAGCATTAACCGATTGTACCCATAATCTGTTAGTCATGATGACGATTGGGCTGCTGGGCTGTGGCAATATAGGCCATATTATTGCAGTCCATGCCAGTGGTTTTACGATCTCGGCGGTCTATGATAAGGTGCCAGAACGCGCAGAAGAGATCGCGGCCCTTGCCGGTGCACAGTCATACGAGGATTTTGCATCATTCCTGAAGGCGGATGTCGATATTATTGTTGAGGCAGCATCGGTCAACGCCGCCCGAAGTTATACTCTTGATGTCCTTGCTGCAGGAAAAGACATGGTCATTATGAGTGTCGGCGCCCTCACAGACAAGGACTTTCGTCACCGCGTTCGGGCGGCAGCTCTTGAGCATAAGCGGAAGGTCTATCTCCCGAGCGGGGCCATCTTCGGCCTCGATAACCTGAAAATCGGGCGAATCTCACGGATCAGCCGCCTGCTCCTCCGGACAACCAAGAGCCCGGCATCCCTGGGGATCGCGGCAGATACCCGCAGGATGGTATTCTCGGGAAAAGCCAATGAATGCATCAAGGCATACCCCAAGAACGTGAACGTTTCAGTGGCAATGAGCCTTGCCGCAGGACAGGACACCGATGTGGAACTCTGGGTTGACCCGGCGGTTGACCGGAATGTACACGAGCTCTTCTTCGAAGGAGATTTTGGAGAGACCTACATTAAGGTAACCAACTTCACGAGTCCCGATAACCCGGCAACGAGTTACCTTGCAGCACTCTCCATCCTCTGCTTGCTGGAAAAATTAAACGACCCGATCATCGTGGGGACCTGACCCCGGGACATGACCCATGGTCTCCATCGCATACCTGCTCCGTTTCATTGAGGATGACGCTCCCAAGGGGGACATTACCTCGGATGTCATTATTCCCGATGTTGACTGTCAGGCCGTGATCCGTGTGGAGGAAGCGGGTATTATTGCCGGTCTTGATGAGACCGCAGCACTCTTTTCCCATTTCGCCGTGAGCGTCACCTCGGATCGGAACGATGGGGATACGGTAAACCCGGGTGACATTCTCCTTTCTCTCAAAGGTGATGCGAAAAAGGTCCTACTTGTGGAGCGCACCGTACTCAACATCATTGGCCGGATGAGCGGGATAGCAACACGCACCAGAGAACTTGGCAATCTCGTCCGCTCGAAAAACCCATCCTGCCGTATTGCCGCTACCCGGAAGACCTGCCCGGGATTTGGTGTCCTTGACAAGAAGGCAGTCCTTATAGGGGGTGGAGACCCCCACCGTGCCAACCTCAGCGAGGGATTCCTGATCAAGGACAATCACCTCGCCATTGTCCCGCTCCAGGAAGCTGTCCGCAGGGCAAAGGAGTATTCAGCATATAAAAAAGTCGAAGTCGAGGTCGAAACGGGGGAGGATGCGGTTTTGGCTGTTGAGGCTGGTGCCGATATTATCCTGCTTGACAACATGAGCCCCGGGCAGGTTGCCGATACGCTCATGCTCCTGAAAAATGCAGGGCTGCGGGATCGCGTAGCGGTGGAAGTCTCCGGGGGCATCGATGAGAATACCCTTGCCGGCTATGCAGCGTCCGGAGCCGATGTAATCAGCATGGGCTCGCTCACCCATACAGTCAGGAATTTTTCCGTAACCCTTGAGATCTTATCGAAATAATCAAAATTTCGCCTTTTTCTATTGTTTTTATTTAAATTTCCACCAGAGAAATCTGCAAAAGACGTATCCGTGACCGGGAAAAGTTAATAGTCCGGTACCACGAATTGGAGGCTGTAGGATTACGATGGGAAAGGAAGAACCGAAAGTTCCCGGGGAAGTACCTCCAAGGGAACCCACACCAGAGGAACTTGGATTACTTGAAGAGCGGAGAAAAGAGCGCATCCGTAAGTATATTGCATTTCTCAAGGATCCAAATCTGACCTTCCGCTGGAAAGCAGCAGAGGCACTTGGAACCGAAGGGGACAGTACGGCTATCGAGCCGCTGCTCGAGGCACTCAATGACCCATACGTCGATGTCCAGTGGCTTGCCGCAAAGTCCCTTGGCAGGATCGGGGACAGCCGGTGTGTGGAACCCCTTGTCAATGCATTGAGATCCAATGAAAAATGGCTCCGTATCGGCGCAGCATGGGGCCTTGGAAAACTCAAAGATCCCCGCGCAACCGAACCCCTCCTTGCACTCCTGAAAGACAAAAAAAAGACGGTCAGGAAGAACACCGCATGGGCTCTTGGTAATATCGCTGATGAACGGGCTGTACCCGGTCTCACCGAATCCTTAAATGACCCTGACGAGGGGGTACGGGATGCGGCACAAAAAGCCCTTGCAGCCATAGCACAAGAAAAAGAGAGGCAATCCGGGTCTCCCCGCAGGTTCATTGGCTCAAACCAAGAAGAAACACACTAACCCTGCAAAAAATGCCACCCTGCATAATAACTCCATTCGATAATCGGGCGGTTGTCCGTTCAGCCGACCCGAATATCCTCCGGCGAACTTACCACGATCTCCTTTTCCCCGCGGTAGGTTTCAACAACTCCGTACAGGGAAACCTTCTGACCTTTCTGGAATGCAAATCCCTGTGCTACCTGCGCAGGGATGAAAACCGAAGTGTTTCGGATGCGCAGGTTCACGTGCCCGCCGTTTTTCGTAAGGGAGGCCAGATCGATCGAGCCTTCAAAAAAAACCAGCTCGCCATCCACTGAAGTATTGGTGAAGGGATGTGCAAACGGCTGTTTTCCAAGGACAGTCAACAAACCATGAGCTGCGATGACTAATACAGCAACTCCTAAAAGGAGAAGGATCGCTGTCCGTTCCTGTCGTCCGAGCATAATTCACTGTATAATAACGACACTATAAATTACCGACAGGTTGATATGTTAACAGCGTTAACATAATAGTATGTATCCTACAACGTTACCCCCATCGTCAAAGACGGTGCTGGCGGTACTGGATGCGGGTGGGGCTATGACCCACAAAGATCTTGTAGAGAGAACCCACCTTGCACCGCGGACGGTGCGATACGCATTAAAGAAACTCAAAGAACGCCAGCTCATCATTGAGAAGTTCAACTTCAGGGATGCGCGGCAGATCATTTACCAGCAGAAAACTGCAGAAACCTGTAAACCCCAGACCGCCTTCGTATGACAAAACATACCTGTACCCTCATGCACTGCGATTTCATGGTACGAAGCATCCTACCCCCCATGCGCGCAGAGATGGTCAACCGCCTTATCCAGAAGCATGATCTCAGTCAGAGTGATGCGGCAAAGAGACTCGGGATTTCCCGGGCTGCAGTGTCCCAGTACCTGAGCAGGAAGCGGGGTGCAGGAGAAGTGGAGATCTCAACCGAACTCGACGCGATCATTGATCGCTGGGCACTTGCCGTTGTAACCGGTGAAAGTGACATCAATTTATGCGACGTGTGCCAGTGTGCACGAAAAAAATTCTGAACTCGCAACTTTTTTTTCTCACTGGTCAGGCAGTATCACACCTCCCTTGTTTTGGGCTTACCGGATATTGCGGCGATAGTATAGCACCAGTAACAGGACAATTACCCCAATAACGATTGCGAATTTCTGGTAATCAAATCCGCTGCGGGGGCTTATTACGGCAGGAGCCCAGTCATCATCGAAGATGTTACGGAAATACAGGGCAACGCCCGGATGGTCGATTATCACTCCTGCTTCCCGGTTAAAATTCGGTGAGTTGCTGTTCCAGTTGATACTGCTGATAAGCACCTTCTGATCATCAACGATTACTCCCTTATTGTGGATCTTGTCCAGTTCATTGGTAGTGAGATCCGCGCACCGCGCTTCAAGTGGCAGGTGGTCGGTATACGCGATGCTGTTGATGAGTGCTGCCATCTCGTCATTATCGGCAGGATCCTCGGTATTATACCAGTATGAGTCCAGCAGCACCCGCACGCAAACGCCCCGCCGTGATGCATTGATGGCTGCTGCAAGGTAGGGATTGAGCGCCACGGGGGTTTCATTTGTAATGTAAGCCTGTTCAATCTCGATGCTGGTTGCAGCAGAATTAATCATATCGGTGATCTCTCTGCTGGTATCCGGCGCGATAACCGGCCTGACTGAAGCACCTGTAAACTGCTGTGCCGGAAATTCCATATTGTGCGCCATGGAGGGGGCGGGTTCAGGATTTCCCGACACACCGGCATAGGGTTTAACCGAATTATCGTTCAGGTCGGATAAGAAAACTGTGGTAAAGTATGATGCCAGACCGGGATCTTCCAGGTACACGCCCCATCCCCGGTTACCGATCCATCCTTCCGGGGGAAACCCGCTATACTTGAAATTCTCACTGGTGAGGAGAACAGCCCTTTGGTCGATCACGAGATATTTTGCATGATCATACCTGTAGGGCGCGTGTTCGCCTTTCGAAGGTGCCATCGCATACAGGGGGATCCCGCTCTGGTTAACAGACCAGAGTGCCGCATTCTCTTCGGAACTGATCCCCCCAACTGGTCCGCCCTCGACAAGGATCTTAACATCCACATTTCGCTTCCGCGCTGCAATGAGGGATTGTGTTATATCAGGGCTTGAAAACTCGTAGACATTGCAAAGGATCTCATACGTTGCAGCATCTACGGCCTGTAAAAAAACCCTGCGGGATGAATCCGGAGAGACAAATGCCGTCACATTCACATCAGAAAAAACAGCCGGTTCGAATCGTGACTGTCCCAGCATGAGGGGGCGGATATCCCATACGCCATCCCGCAGGTAATGCACCTGACCCTCGCGCGAGCTGACATCCCCGGGCCATGTAACGTTTTGGATTAATTGTCCGTTATCGTACAGGATGAGCATATCCCGGTTGTTTGCAAGGCGCAGGGTGTCGCCGGGGATTATATCCGAAACCTGCGGGGAATAATCCAGCCATTCAAAATCAGGATAAATACCATGGCTCTCATGGAAGGCGGGTCCATCGCGCGCCACAGTCACCGTCCCATTGATGCTGGTTCCTGGGGGGAACCGAAACCCGCCCCTGCCATCTGATACTGTTATACCTTCAAGCGAACCGTTCCCGGAAAGGACAATATACTCATCAGCATCATCATGAAGGTAAGGATCGGGACAGAACTCCGTTATCATGAACGGAGACCCTGTACCGATGCAGACAAGAATTAACAGGATGAGCCCGACAAGGCGCCGCATAGATGTACCGTAAGCATTAATTGATATATAATGTAATGATTTATTATTCGATATTCATGCCGCCAGAAATGGGATCTGCCCAGCTTAAAACACCTGTCGTAGTTAAACTGGGAGGGAGCCTGTATAATCAAGTGCCGGAACTGGCAGGAGTCTTCAGCCACTCGGGCCGCCCGCTATTAATTGTCCCGGGCGGCGGGCAGTTTGCCGATGCAGTAAGAGACATGCAGCTTACTGATGATGATGCCCACTGGAAAGCCATCGAAGCCATGGATACCTTTGGCAGGTATATTTCTGCATTCGGGTTCGAGACCACCGACCGGATACAGGTACCAGAGAAAACGGTTGTCCTGCTCCCGTACCGCTGCACCCGGCACTTTGATCCACTCCCCCATACATGGGATGTCACTTCGGACACTATCGCCGCATGGGTAGCTGGCAGGCTCAAGCTTAACCTGCTGGTTCTCAAATCGGTTGAAGGGATCTGGATGAAAGATGGACTTGCCGGCACCATATCGCGGCGCGTTAAAACGGATGTTGTCGATCCCTGCTTCATCTCCTATGTTCTCAAACACCGGATTGGGACCACAATCATCAAAGGAACGGTGCCGGATCTCGTTGCTGCCTTTTTGCAGGGGGAGGAGATTTCCTGTACCCGGATCGGTACAACCTTTTAAAGGTTCCAAGAGAAATGTTATAGGAATCCGTGGAGGAGCTTCAATGTCAGATAAGAAATGTACATCCTGCAACGCTCCGCTTGCAGAAGAGGGTGCAACCGAGTTCGGCTGCCCCGCGTGCGGTAATAAGATTAACCGGTGCTACCGGTGCCGGGAACAGAGCATTCCCTACGTCTGCCCGAAATGTGGATTTGGGGGACCGTGAAGTATGGGCAGTGTAGCCGTCATCATGCGGGTTATGCCCGAATCCCCTGAAGTGAACCTTGAACAGCTCAAAGCTGCGCTCAAGGAGAAACTGCCGGGCATCCAGGATGTCAAGGAAGAGCCTATCGGCTTCGGGCTCAAGTCAATCAAGTTTATTGCAATCGTAAATGATGCCGGAGGCGAGACGGATATGCTCGAAAAGACCCTCGGCGATATCCCCGGTGTAGAGCGGGCAGAAATTCTCGAAGTAACGTTAACCTGATTTCAGGTTATCCCAACATATTTTCCCTTATTCTTCAAGGCTTTTTAAAACAATCCGGGTATTTTCCCTGATTTTTTCTGCTGATTCGCGGAATGCGATGACTTCGGTTTCATCAATGCGGATCGCGATAGGAAAGACACCATTGCGGTTGATACGGGCCGGAACACCAATACAGACATCGCCGATACCATGCACTTCCGTTTTGATAAACGCGGATACAGTCAGGATACGATTTTCATCAGACAGAACCGTTCGGACAAGAGTTGCTATCGCTTCCCCGGGCCCGTAGACGGTTGACCCCTTGTTCTGGATGATCGACTGTCCGCTGTTCCGTACAGAATCGATGATATCCTGTATCGGGAGGTTTGAGAACTCCGGCAGGTTCGAGATCTTGATGCCACCGATCGAGGTCGCAGACCAGAGCGGAACCATGCTATCCCCGTGTTCACCTATGATTCGGGTATGAACTTCGCTCACATGAACCTTGAAATGCGATGCGATCTGCGATTTCAGGCGCATCGAATCAAGATGCGTGCCAAGACCGAATACCTGCGTAGGTTTCAATCCTGAATACTTCAGGGCGACACAGGTCATAACATCAACCGGGTTGGTGACTACGAGGATCTTGCTAGATGGCGCAATTTCTCCAATCGTCCGGGAGAGCGGGGCTACGATATGTGCGTTCCCCATTGCAAGATCCATCCGGTCCTGCCCCGGGGTGCGCGGTGCACCCACCGCCATCACGAAAATATCGGATCCGGTTGCATCCTGTATGTTGGTACTCCAGTTGACCCGGATATCCGTACCCCGTGCAGCAAATGAGTCGCAGAGGTCCTGCGTGATTCCTTTGAGGAGACCCTCGCGCCCTTCCCTGCCGAAGAGAAGGATCTCATCTACATGAGGGATGGATGAAATGGCAAGGGCTGCAAACATCCCGACATTGCCCGTCGCGCCCAAGATGGTCACTTTTGCCATGGTAATCGTAAGAATGGGGACGTGTTATCGGTCGACTGTACGTTTCTGCGCTTGCTTAAACATTCATCCTCCGCCCCGTTACCCCATGGGCGCCGAATGTCTACGGTAAGTCTGCTCCCTTCCGGGCCTGAACCGGTCCCCGCAGCAACAGGTCGCCATTCCCTCCGGAATTTTGATACCTGGCCATCGACCTCATGGGACGAGGTTTCAACGTCAGAACGCACAAGCTCCCGCAGGCCGAATGCAGCCTCGGTCAAACTTCGCCCCCCGCGTACCGACGGTTTCGGGTTACAAGTGACGCCGAGCCACCCGGGCTAGTCCCCATATACCTTTGTTCACTGGCAATAAAGGCTTTTTACCGGAATCATGGCAGGGTTCCGGGGCCCCCCGGACGGGCTTCATGGAACAAAAACATCTCCACCTACGTTTTCCATCCACTCCACACGTATCTTCTGTAGTGCGGCATGGTCATTTTTATTAAAAATATCAAGTGTAGTCATAGGCAGAGAATTTGGGGGAATGATCTTGGGCAGGTTATGAAAATCACCCTGGTATACCTCAATTACCTGTTCTCCTTCAGTTTCTGCGATTTTTATCTGCTCGCGGCTGACCGGGTGCTTTTGCATATCATTAATTTGCTCAAATATCCTGACCCGTTGTATCTTCAGGTACTCACGGTTCACCTCAAGGTTGAACGCCGACCAGAATGCTGAAGCATACCATGCATCATTCATGATCACGTGCGGAACGCCGAGACACGCGGCGGCAAGGCCAAGCGTCCCGACACCACTGCAGGCATCAACAAAAGAGCGCACCGGAGGATTCCCGACATGCCGAATCACTGACTGGATCTTCGGGTAGCCTGCACGCGGGAACTCGACATGGATCAGGGACTGTTGCTTGTAGATGACCAGCGGGCCGGTGGGGAGTGGGTAGATATCTGCACGGACATCGCACCCGGCCAGGAGTTCATACACGCGGGGAACGGTATTTAGATCAGGATTTACTATCCCCGGAACAAAATCCCCGGTCCTGACCACCCCCCGCACCTCCGGAACATCGCGAACCAGCCGCTTTGCAGTCTTTTGGGTGACGCGGGAAGAGAGGAGGACCAGCGAGTTGAACGGCAGGAAAGGGGGGCGATCCATCGCAAAGCCGGGGTGCACAAGCGGAGAACCAGCTGCAATCAGCGGATCCTCCAGTGTGAGATCCCCTTCTTCGACCATAACAACGTAGATATGGGCAAAGACTTCATCGATGAAGCGTTTCCCGCAGGAACATTGTGCTGCATAATCAAGCAGCGTGTGAGGGCGGCGTTTATCAAGAGCACGGACACTGCATTCCGGGCATGGCTGGAAGAAGGTTGAGAGCGTGGCAAGCAATTCTTTTGCTGACCTGACACAGTCCATCCCGCACACCGGACACTTCATGGTGCTCGTTATGAATGTTCCGGAATAGAAAGGTTTTTAAAAAATTTTAAAAAACTTCAAAG
>CAZMCL010000012.1:0-14551 GCA_964564375.1 uncultured Methanoregula sp.
GGAGGAAATCGCGAGACTCTACCCGCGGTACCGGCAGTTCGGGCAGACGATACGGGCCGAGGTCGTTATGCAGCGGCCTGACGGCACCCGAATCGATTTCTGGGTCACGGCAACCCCCCTCTTCAACCAGAATGGGGAATCGATCGGTGCAATAGAATCGCTCCGGGATGTTACCCGCCAGAAGGCGATTGCCCGGGCAATACGGGAGTCGAAGAACTATCTCGATGCCATCATCAACACAATCTCCGATCCGGTCTTTGTCAAAGACCGCCAGCACCGGTTTGTGACCATAAATGACGGGTTCTGCCGGTTCATTGGCCATACGCGGGAAGAGATTATGGGAAAAACCGATTACGATTTTTTCAAATCTGAGGAGGCGGACGTATTCCGCAGAAAGGATGAGGAGGTGTTCACTTCGCGGGCAATCAACGAGAACGAAGAGTTCCTGACCGATAATTCGGGAAACCGGCACACCATTGTCACCAAGAAATCCCTGTATGTCAACGGGGATGGCGGGGAATTCATTGTCGGGATCATAAGGGATATATCCGACCGTAAACAGCTGGAAACCGCGCTTCTTGAGGTGAACAAGAAATTAAACCTCCTCTCCAGTATCACAAGGCATGACATCAACAACCAGCTCTTCTCCTTAAAGGCTTTCCTTGAACTCTCGAAAGAGAGCCTTGATGATACAGCCCGGATCTCGGAGTATATCCTGAAAGCGGAACAGGCGGCAACTGCGATCGAGCGCCAGATTGTCTTTACCCGGGAATACCAGGACCTGGGCGCTGCAAATCCGGTCTGGCAGGACATCTCCCCCTGCCTGAAAACCGCCATGGAAGCTCTCCCGATGCGGGATATCCATATCAGGGATATGACTTCGGGGTTCGAGATCTTTGCCGACCCGCTCTTTGAGAAGGTGTTTTACAACTTAATCGACAACGCCCTCCGGTACGGGGGGCCGGAGATGACGGAGGTCCGTATCTCATCGGCCGAATCGGATGCCGGGCTCGTGATTGCAGTTGAAGACGATGGGGCCGGGGTACCATCTGAGTACAAGAAGAAACTCTTCAAACGCGGCTTCGGGCACAACACCGGCCTTGGCCTCTTCCTCTCCCGGGAGATCCTCTCGATCACGGGCATCTCGATCACCGAAACCGGCGAGCCGGGCCGGGGGGCACGGTTCGAGATCCTGGTACCGAAGGGTGGGTACCGGCCCGTTTCCTGATTATCCGGAAAACCGGACGGGTTTTTTACAGGGCTGGATAATTTTTTTTAATGATTCCGGACCACGTGCGATAGGGCCCGGGAAAATATTGCCGGGGCTCTGTTCTCAAGTGGGGTTCCGTTTGTAAAAAAACGGGCAATTCTCTATTCCCTGAATTTTATTTCTATTTGCCCTGCTCGCGGTTCCCGAACCGGTATTTCCCCTTCGGAACAATCATTTCAAACCGGGCCCCTTTGCCATAGATACCGGATTCTTTTATGGTAATTCCCGTAATGGACAGGATCTCGCTGGCCAGAAACAGCCCGAGACCGGTATGTTTCCCGAATCCTTTCTCAAAGATTTGTGCCTTTTCGATCTCGTGCACACCAACCCCGTCATCCTCGTACACAATGGCGATCTCCCCCATCCCGTATTGCATGGTGGAGAGCGAGATGTGTTTCACCCGTTCGCCATGCCGGATCGAATTGCTGATAAGTTGGACAAAGACCTTCTCCAGCAGGGGATCGGCTAAGACCTCCATCCCGGCCAGTGCAGGGGATATCCCGATCTGAATGCCGGTCGATAATGGCTGTAGGGCTTTTACCAGGATCCCGATATTCTGCCACCGTGGTGCGGAGACCCCGATATCCTCATAATTTTTGGTGAACTCGATCTGCTTCTGGATATTCTGTGCTGCAATCTCCTCCTTATCGATAAAACCCAGCGTCTCGGGATCTGTTGTCTTCTCTTTTGTCAGTTGAAGGAACGTAAGCAGCCCCATCAGCTGGTTTTTGATATCGTGCCGGGTAACGCTTGAGAGGAGGTGGAGTTTCTTGTTTGCCGTCTCAAACGCCTTATGCGATAAATCGAGCTGAGTATTGATTTCAAGTAACTCGCGGTTCTGGTTCTCCAGCTGGTTGCGATAACTGTCCATGGTATCTACAATGGTGCCGACAAGAAACGCAACAATGCAGAACATGACCGCACGAAAGAGTGCGTCGGGCGAGATGGTGCCAATGTCCAGGTAGGTGACCACGATATACAAGCCACCGAAAAACAGGGCGATCCAGAGCGATTTCCTGCCATACCAGAGCCCGGCAATGATGATAATCAGGTAGTAAAAATGCGTGTAGGCTGCAGAAGCACCGTACCCGAAGTGAACCACAAGTTCGAGGAATAAACCTGCGAGGATAAGGAGCGAGAAGATGAAGAGGTTGGGTTTGTACCGTCCCTTCAGCCAGAATCCGCCAATATCGTATGTCTTTGCCAAGTTCCTGCCCCCCATGGTGCAGAGTCTTTTACACGACATGGGATACCGGGGTATTTAATTCCAACCCCGGCATTTCCTGCAGCTTTTTTGGGGGATCTTGGCATATACTGGTGTTATGAGAAAATATCCCGTGCAGGAGCAGTCCGGTCCGGGAGCAGTAATTATGCAGTACTCCTGCTCATAACCCCGGACCCTGCCTCTTCACCAAGGGAATTTTAAAATGTGCCGGCCCCGGGCTCTTCCTCTCCCGCGAGATCCCTGCAATTACCGGCATCATGATTAATGAGACCGGTGAGCCGGGCAAGGGTGTGAGGTTTGAGATCCTCGTGCCGGAGGGCGGGTACCGGTTCTCCCGGTAACTGCCCGTCTCTCACACCCGCTCCTGCTCACAGGTAAAAAAAAATATTTTCGGATGTGTCATGCCTGCGGTTTCACCGGTTAGTACCCGCTGGAGAAAAACGTGGCGAACCCTCGTTTGAAATCGTCCCAGGCTCCAAAGAATGGGTGGACGAAGGTTACCAGCCATTCCTGTTCAGGCACAGTCTCCAGTGTCTTCACCGGCTCGTTTATGGTCCATATGGTGCCCGGCGGAAGAATTTTTCCATTTGACAGTTCTATCGAATATTTCCCGACGATATATATCTTATCCCCTCCCTTGATCTCCATATTTCGTTTGGCTAAAATTTTTTCACCGCCCCTTAGAATATAATCCTCATTTCCTCCTGTATCATAAATCGTTACACTCTTGATTTGGCCTGATAATTCTGATGGAATAGTATACGTACGCTGCTGGAGCATCGTTTCTGTGGCCACTACATCAGCAGCTTCTGGCGTTTCGGTAACTACGGCTACGGTGCCCCGCCTGATGACAAACCCGGTACCCTCGGGTCCACCTCGAAGCGTCGACTCCGGGCGATCTGCAAATTTGACGTTTGCAGAAGCGCCCGGGACAAGTATAATCACATCATTCTGGAGGAGAGTATCTCCGACTTTTGCTGGCTGCGGAGTGTTCATGCCCCTGGCGAGGCTCGTGATTGTTACTGACAATTCACCGGCATCCGGATCGGGCGTGATGGAAGTAATCCTGCCAAGGATGACATCGTCAGTATAAATGACGAATTCCTGCGCGGTTCCTGATGATGCCAATGCAGGAACCATACCGAGAGCAATGGTGACAAACAGGGCCAGTATGATGAAGTTTGTCCGGAAAATAATCATATTTTCCAATCACCGGTCTACCATAAATAATTTCACAAAAAATTCAGCCCTTACCAATAACCGGGGGATAACACCCCGGGTTATTGGATGCTTCGAGCTTCGCAATCCTGAAATTTCCGATCCCGCAAAACGGATTATCCCTGGCCATGGCGGGGGGATCCGGGCTGAGTCGGAAGGGCCCGGGAAAGGTGCCAGGTTCCGGTTCACGCTGCCGGGTGCCGGAGATGCGTCCAATGGCCGATAAAGATAAGAACAATGCAATAATAGAGGGATTTCCATGGACGAACCCCCCGCAAACCCCCCGCATATCCTGCTGGTCGAGGACAACGAGGCACATGCTGAACTGGTGATGCGGGGATTGATGTGATCGAGGCAGCGAATGGCACCGATGCCCTCACGCTGACGGGTTGACGAATGGAGTGGAGCGTTTATGAATACAACAATGCCAGATGGACTCATTAACCGGGCACTCCCCATCATTGTCCAGTGTATCCTCGCTGCCGCTATCCTGATCACACTCTACCTCACCAGCCTCCAGAACTATCTCCTCTTCCATAGCATTGTCGAACTTATCGGTATTGCCATAGCCTTCTCGATCTTCATCCTGGTCTGGAATACCCGCAGGGTCATAACCAATACGTTTTTCCTCATTGTCGGGATCTCGTTTCTGTTTACCGGAAGTATTGACCTGCTTCATACCCTTGCCTACAAGGGGATGGGGATATTTGCCGGAAACAGTTCAGATCTTCCCACCCAGCTCTGGATTGCCGGTCGGTACTTCCAGAGCATCACGTTCTTTATTGCAACACTCTTTATCGGGAAGTCCATTACCCGGGACCGGAACTATGATACCGGGATCATTATTGCCGGATGTGCAGGTTTCTGTGGGCTTCTCCTGGCAAGCATATTCCTCTGGCACAACTTCCCGCCCTGTTTTGTTGAGGGGACCGGCCTTACCTCCTTCAAGATCTTCAGCGAGTATATCATCTCCCTCATCCTCATTGCAACGGTAATTGTCCTTGTCCTCAAGCGAAAATCGTTTGAGACCGGTGTCTGGCAGCTCCTGGTTGCAGCCCAGATCTTCCTCATCCTCGGCGAACTGTCATTTACCTCGTATATCAGCGTGTACGACTTCATGAACATGCTCGGCCACCTCTTCCGGCTCATCTCGGTCTACTTATTCTACCGGGCATTCGTTGTGGTGGGCCTGACACGACCGTATGACCTGCTCTTCCATGAACTCAAAGAGAGTGAGATCCGGTTCCGCACGATGGCGGACTGGACCAGTGACTGGGAGTACTGGATTGACCTTGACCGGAACTTTATCTACCTGTCGCCTTCCGTTGACCAGATCACCGGGCACCGGGCAGAAGAGTTCATGGCAGACCCGGGCCTCATTGACAGGATTATTCATGCGGATGACCAGAATGTGTGGGATGCCCATGTCCCGCTCCACAAATCTACAAAGGACACCGGAGCATCTGAAATAGAGTTCCGGCTCGTCCACAGGGACGGTTCGGTACGCTGGATCAGCCATATCTGCCGTTCCATCGTTCTGGATGACGGCACCTGTATCGGCAGGAGGGTGTCCAACCGGGATATCACCGATCGAAAATTGATGGAGTATGAGATACGGTCACTGAACCAGACACTCGAAAGGCGGGTTGAGCAACGGACCGCCCAGCTGAATACATCGTTAGAAGAGAAGATCATACTGCTCCGCGAGATCCACCACCGGGTCAGGAACAACCTCCAGATCATCATCTCGCTCCTCCGCCTCCAGTCCCGGCATATCGGGGACGAGAAGATCCAGCTGGCGATCCGTGAGAGCCAGAACCGGGTCAGGGCAATGGCGCATGTCCATGAAAAACTCTACGAGTCACCAGACATAACAAAAATCGACCTTGACGGTTATATCCGGTTTTTAGGAAACAGCCTGTTCCAGTTCTACAAAATGACCGGAAAGGGTATCGTTCTCACTACCCGGATCCCTGAGATCTATACCGGCCCCGATACCGCGATTCCTGTCGGCCTTATCGTGAACGAACTGATCTCCAACTCTTTGAAACATGCATTCCCCGAGGGGAGGAATGGGGAGATCGCTATTATGATCCAGCGTGATAATGCCACCCTCACCATCGCGTACAGGGATGATGGTGTTGGTATCCCAAAAAATTTTGACTGGCAAAAAACTGAGTCCCTGGGGCTCCAGCTCGTGAATCTCCTTGTGGACCAGCTGGACGGGACGATTGAACTGGACCGGACGGCCGGGACGGCGTTTACGATTGTTGTAAAGGAGACCGGTTGAACAGGAATGGGACGCATGGGTTCTGTTCATGCTTTTTAGCAGTTGAGGAAACCTCAGCGGGAACGTTCCGGCGCATCCTCGCAATCCGTAAACTCCCTGATGAGACTACAGCCCTCTGCCGGGAAAATCTTCCCCGCCGGATCTATTCCCGAAAACCTGTTGAGATGATCTTCGTCCCGCCCTACAGCAAAATCCCGTTTCTGGTTGATGCGGGAATTGCGAAACGGCAGACTGCGGCTGAATACCTGCAGCAGCTTGAAGAGATCGGGGTGCCCGGGTCACGTAAAAATCGGGCGTGAGAAGGTCTTCATCCACCCCGCTCTCCAAAAAAAAACTGCTCTCCGGGCCGTGAGAACGTGTTGAAAATTTTGTTTTTTTTCAACGCGTTTTGAGGATGTGTCGATTGGTTCGACATGATCGTTGCCAGGATTTTTCCCTGGATGAACAATATCCCGCACGGGACGTTTCTGACCGGCAGGTTCTCGCCGGTCATGCCGGGTTCCTTTCGGATCGTTGCCAACCCCCTTCTTCCCGTTCAACCTGCATACGATCGCAGTCCGTTTTTTCCGCGCGCCGTGTTCCGGTTCACGCAGCCGGTGAGGGAAAACCCGGAGGGATTATAAGAGGATTATACCGGTTTTAATCCGGCAACTGAGCACGATCCAATTGCTGCGGAACCTTTGCACCGGCCGGGAAAAAAAGGCCGGCCGTTTGTTTTTTTCTTTTCCCGATTACGATTCGCTGGGCCGGCTCCCGGAGGGACGAGCGATACTAATCTTTTTTACCTCCAGCACCTTCCGTTGCTTAACGGTGATCATCTCATGTTTATCCCCGGTGGTGTCTCCATCTCCTGTCCGGTGCATTTGCCCGGCTGCACCCTTCGACGGAGGGGGTGATCCGGGTCCCGATCCCGGAGCCCCGGGCCGGACAGCACCACGTTATTTCCCGACTTTTCCACCTGTAACCGGTCTATACCGGCCGATTTTTGGCACGCACCGCGGGCGGTTCCGGTCAATCAGGGCCCAAAACCGCCTCCCCTTAAAAACAGCGACCGATTTTTTGGCGAATGTGACCGAAAAAGTGTACCGGATCGGGCAATCGGAGGCCAAAACCGGCTCCGATGACCTTACCCCCCGGAAGGGATCCTTACATCGGGGGGTGCCACTCCCGGGTGTCACGGGACATGTCCCGTCTTTGGAAACTGCCTGACCTTCATCCTTTTTCATGTCCGGATTTGCATTCCGCAAAAGGTATACGAGAAGCGGGCCGGATCAACCGCTGGCGCCGGAGCAGCGCGCCAAAATGGGGGCGTCTTAGTCCCCCCAGTCAACCGAAGAGGGAAACACCGGGGTGATGTGATAGCCGGGCCGGAGCATCAGCGAGGACGAGTGAACGTGACCGGGCGTCACCGGCATGTCCAAAACAGCAGCAGGAGATCGCCGCCCTCGTCGCACGCTTCACACGACTCCGCCGTGCAAAGCCCCGTTCCGCGACCGGCTCCAGAGACATCACCATAAATTACCCGGATAGTCTCTGGGCAATTTTCAGTTCAGCTTCTGAAAAACCCATTCATCAGATAGTGCCGGTTTTTTTCCCGATCGAATTCCGGGATTTATTAATTTTGCAAACACTGTCTGCACATTTTTGTGTATCACAAAACCAGAAAAACGGTACACAAAAGCATTTTGTGTATCACTGGTGAGACACAAACTCGCGTTGTGTCCTATTCCGGTACGATTGTGGTACACACCGGTTCCTGAACGATTATTATTAAAATTACCAGCTGCTTGTCCCGGTGATGGCGATCAACCGGGAGAAACGGTAAATTGTCGGACTCTGCCCTTTTCCCTCCCGGCTTACCGTGAGAATATCCCCCCCGGTCAGTCCCTTCAGGACGCGGTGAGCGCTCTGTTTGGGGATTTTCGATTCAGCAATGAAATCGGCACTCTTGAAGATCGGGCGCGAGAAGAGCGTGTCGATTGCCTGGACGGCATACTGCGAGTGCGTTACCCCGGGGACCTCCTTTTTCATCTGTTCGTACAGTTCGATGATAGCCGTTGCTTTCTGGTTGTTCTCTGTCGCCTGCTCAATGAGTGCCTGGAGGAAGAATCCTATCCAGCCGTTCCAGTCGTTTTCCCGGGAGACTCCAAGCAGCCGGTCGTAATATTCATCCCGGTGGTGCTCGAGGTACGCACTGATGTAGAACATCGGGGTTGAAAGGATCTTCTTGTTATAGAGGATGATGGGGACCAGCATCCGCCCGATTCTTCCGTTCCCGTCGCGGAACGGGTGGATGAGCTCGAACTGTGCTTTCAGTACCGCAAGCTGCACGAGCGGATCCCGCTCTTCGTTATGCAGGTAATTCTCCCAGTTCGTGAGAGCATCCATTACGAGGTTCGGGGGCGGAGGGATAAAGGTGGCCCGTTCGATTGGTGTACCGTACGGAGCGATATAATTCTGGATGCGGCGAATCTCCCCGGGTTCCCTGTCCCGTCCACGGACGCTGGTCAGCAGGATGCGATGAAGATCGCGGATCATGTTCGTGCAGATCGGCCGTCTTCCCAGATCATCGACAGCGGCCCGCATTGCTGTCCGGTAATTGATAATCTCCTGGATATCCAGCCGCTTCTCCGGGGTAATCTTGTGTGCCTGATCCGCCTCGAACTGCAGGACCTCTTCGAGCGATGCCTGAGTACCTTCTATCCGTGACGAGAGGACCGCTTCCCGGATGGTGAGCGGTGAGAGAAGGATTTCGGGATTGATGATGCCCTGGAGCAGGCCGTCGTACCGGGCAAGGGCCGCATTCGCTTTTCCGATGCGGGGTATGTGTTCCATCCAGTCGATGTCATCGAGCGGGAGGGTCCGGGGTGTGTACGGCTCCATTTCCGGTTCAGTATAGTGTCTGGGAGAATATTAGGTTTGGCAGAGCGCATGATTCCCGACATCCGCCCGACAATCCTGACATTTCCTGACAGTTGTTGAATTCCCGGTTTTTTTAACCTCCCCGAAACCTTTCGGGTTTCTCAAATCTCATTCCTACCGGATTCGATCTGTCAAAGAATCCTTCAGAATCTTTCCCCGGCTCGTCCTCCTTCTCCAGATCAATAAGGCCCGGCTGCACCCTTCGACGGAGGGGGTGATCCGGATCCCGATCCCGGAGCCCCGGGCCGGACAGCACCACGTTATTTCCCGACTTTTCCACCTGTAACCGGTCTATACCGGCCGATTTTTGGCACGCACCGCGGGCGGTTCCGGTCAATCAGGGCCCAAAACCGCCTCCCCTTAAAAACAGCGACCGATTTTTTGGCGAATGTGACCGAAAAAGTGTACCGGATCGGGCAATCGGAGGCCAAAACCGGCTCCGATGACCTTACCCCCCCGGAAGGGATCCTTACGTCGGGGGGTTCCTGCCCCCGTGGGTCGCAGGGCCCGGCACGCCCCCGGGGACTGCCCGGGGATCGTCCTTCTTCCGTTGCAGTTCCGCGTTACGTTTCCTGAGGAAACGGACCGGTGCCGGTTCGCGCCCGCTGGTGCCGGCCGGAGCCGGAGCTTGTGGCGAAGTGCCGGGCGGTTGCAGGGCACCTTCGGTACCTGGCACTGCTGTGCCGGCCGTTTCCACATGGTTGCCGGCTGCGGGCGGATGTCCCGGGCCGGGAGCCGGCGCGGGCGTTGCGCTGCCGGATTTTTTCCGGGACTTCCTCCACCGCGGCCGCATCGCATTGGCACGGGCGCCTTTCACAAGCGGCGCCCGCACGTTGCCCAGCAGGTCGAGCTCGGTGATGGACATTCCTTCGATCCGGAAGTACCGCATGGTACCCCACGGCGACCAGAGCCAGAGCTCGCGGGCGATGCCCGGCGCAAGGGCCGCTGCAGTGATGCGGTCGATCGTCCCGGCATGGTCTGCCGCGATCTGGGCATGCGAGCCGTGGATGCGCAGCGCCCGTTCGACACGGACGGCGCCGGGCCCGGCCGGCCCGCCGGTCATGAAGTCGAAGCAGGTGCCGGGCCGCTGCTCGAAGAACATCACCTCGCCCCGCATACGGGCGACCGGCACCGCGGCTGCAAGGGCCTTGTCCGAACGCGGTCCCCGGCTCATGCTGTATCCCCCGGGCCCCGCGTCCCTCCGGCCTGCACGCCGGGCTCCGTTCTCCCCGGAATCACCCGGGCGATCCGCCCGGTGGTTGTTCCCCTGTACGTGCCAATGATAATCTCTGCCGGGCCTGTTGCATTCCGGCCTTTATCAAAAATTCCTATAGGCATTCCTCCTTTGTGTAAAATATTTTCTTTTGCGGTACAACCCCCTGCGATGTTATCCGGATACGCAGGACTCTCTCATTTGGGCCCCTGCCACAAACGATCGTTCATCCACGGGACGGGCGGCACCGTCCTGTATCGGGGATAGCAACAATGCCGGCTCCTTTCGCTCGCGGAAAGGACGGCTATGGATGCAGAAGAGTGCGGGACATTATCCCCGCATTCCCGAAACCAGCCGGGAAAATCCCACAAATGCTGACAGGACCGGTGCCGGAGATGATGATACCCGGTAAACCTGACAAGTTGTCCGGTTCGCGTTCCGGCACTCCCGCAACGCTGATCGTACAGCCCGTCATGGCGCATATCATGATCACCCAGACGACAATCACGGCAGCGATCCGCTCCGCTTCATGCAGCGGGCAGCCGAAGCCCATGATCCTTATCGTCAGCGGGTTGCAAAGGTCGTGGAGCATTGTGATTATTATATAAAAGCCCGATTTGGTTATAGGGTTTCTGGTCGTCCGGCGGAGGCGGTTTTTTTATGGTTTCCGGCCATGCAGCCGGTGCATGAACAGCCATTCATTTTCCGCAGCAACCGGATCATTGTGAGGGGAATATTGCCGGTCTTTTTTACAGCAAGTTTTATGTACCGTGTCGGATAAGGGAACACTATGCCGCCCGCGGGTGAACCACCGGATGTTGCACCCCGGGGCCTGATCATTGCCATTATTCTCGCTTTCATTCTCATTATCGCAGCCGGTTTGTTATTCTACCAGTCTCAGGAAGACCAGATCAAAGACCAGGTAAACCGGGATCTCACCACCATTGCCATCCTGAAATCCGACCAGATCTCGGCATGGAGGGAGGACCGCCTTTACGATGCACGGGTTCTTTCGTCAAGCGATTTCTTTATCGAAGGGGTAGATCACTACCTGACCTATGGCGACGATGAGAGCCGGGAGAAGATCCTCAGCCGCTTCCGCGAGATGAACGTCTCTCCCCTGTATGACAACGTCCTGCTGGTCGACCCGCAGGGGAATGTGCGGTTAACCCTCGATCCTGCCATCACTTTCATCGATCCCCCCGTGCTCGTACAGGCCAATGCGTCCTTAGAAAGCGGCGATGCTGTCCTGACCGATCTCCACCGGATGACCGGTTCCGGCGCGATCCGGCTAAATGTCATCGCACCCCTGATCATACCGGAGGCCGGGTCCGGCCGGCCGATCGGGGCAGTTGTCTTCTACATTGACCCGGACGACTACCTGTACCCGCTTGTCCAGTCATGGCCGGTGCCCAGTTACAGTGCCGAGACCCTGCTCATCGAACGCGAGGGCGATAATGTCCTGTTCATGAATGAACTCCGGCACCTGAACAACACCGCACTCAACCTGACCATCCCGCTCAGCCAGTCCGATGTACCGGCAGTCATGGCAGTGCAGGGGACCACCGGGACGTTCGATGGCAAAGACTACCGGAATGTTGACGTGGTCTCCGTGCTGGAGCCGGTGCCCGGCTCGCCATGGTTCATGGTGGCAAAAATCGATACGGAGGAGGCATATTCCTCGTGGCGAATCCGTTCTCTCCTTATCATAACCATGATAGGGGGTACGGTTGCCGGAGCTCTTGTTATCTTCGGCCTTCTCTGGCAGCGCCGGCAGAAATACTATTACCGCACGCTGTATGCCGCAGAGGCAGAGAAGGGCAGCGCAGAGAAGCAGTACCGTGACCTGTTCGAGAATGTCACCATCGGGATTCTCCGGACCACGCCGGGACCCGAGGGCACGAGATTTAGCACTGCAACCTGAATCCGTTGCCGGAATGTTAAAAAAAGGCCGGATTGCATGGGAAGACTAAAAAAAATGGTAAGATTTGCTCTGTAGAAATCCTATTTTCAGGTAATGACCGTCCCCCCTTGCACCAACCCTGCCCCCATTGGGGGCGGGGGCGCTAATAGCGATGCCTCTGCATTACCCCGAAACTGGAAATTTTTCAACGATTGCGTACAGGTAATACGGCACAATCGCAACCAGAAGATGTCACAGCGGCGGGGCATGCTTGCATTACCCAGAAGAGCGTCAGAATTATCCAAAGGATCTCTACAGGGCCGTAAGACTGGTGCGTCAAAGGGGGAACATAGCAGGGAACGACTGATATAAAAAAATCCACCAAAAGTATTCATACTTACAATGCTTACAATACGATCATGTCAGCGGTGAAGCGGATACCGGTAACAGAACCGGTATGGAAGGATCTTGCGGAGATGCGATCAGCAGGTCAGACCTATACGGATCTTCTGGCAGAGATGATCGAGGACCGGAAGAAGCGCAGGCTTGAGGAAGATGTCATGAAGTGGGGCAGCCGGAAGAAAGCGGGGTATGTTTCACTCTCGGAGATTAAGGATTGACATTTTCCCTTATTCTCTGGCATGAATTATCTGATGAAATAAATCACCTGCCGGAGAAGACCCTCCGGATAATCAAAACTGCCCTGAAACGGCTTGAAGAAGATCCCTTCCCGGGAAATCAGGGGGATAAAGAAAAACTGGTTTTACGCGGCGGGGTTGTTATCTACCGGCTTCATATTTCCCGCAGTTACACCGCGTTTTACGAGATCGATTTAGAGGAAAAACTGGTGATTGTCCAGGAGATCCTTCCGATCGGGCAGGCTCATAAAAAATACGGGTATTATTGAATCTTGTCTGGAGGAAAGAGACGGAATGTAAGATGTCAGAATGAAGTCGGGTGGATTTATAATCCGATGTGTGAACCAGAGAAAGATTGGAGCGGAAAAATAATCGTAAGATTGGTTTCCTGAATTTGTCGGAATTCTTAAGCAAATATACAAAATTCACAAGGAAAGAAATTCATCCGGGAAATTCAGAGGAGATTGTCCGGGCAAGGATGAAAAGACTCCATCCGATAATCTGGTCCAAAGGGCCGGAATAATTGTCAGTTCACGGTACGATTTATTTCGGAATTATCGTATTCTGGCAGTTCCATACTTGTCCTGACCGCGGAAACATTCCTAGTTTTACCAAAGCACCAATCGCTGCTTTTCTCTGCTCACTCCAACAATGGTTTTCATTTTGGTTTTTTGCTACTGCATCAGGATGAGCAGGTACCGGTTCTCCCCGGAATCCTCGCGGATGATCCCGGTCTTCAGGCTCACGGTCTTTACCCGGTCGCTCTTATTAGATACCCGTGCAAGCGGTGGCAGGTAGTGGATGGCTTCGAGATCGAGGATGCCTTTGATCGTCTCATCAACGGGGCCATCTGCGGTTGACGCCGTGGGGCCGACAAGGGAGAAGAATTTCTTTTGCTGCATCTCCTCTTTTGTCCATCCCAGCAGGGTCTCGCTTGCGGAATTGGCAAACACGATATTGTTCTGCATATCGATGATGAGCCCGGCATCCGGGCATCTGGTGAGGAACAGTTCAAGGTTCTCCCGGTGCGAGCCGGCCCGGTCTTTCATGCGGCGCTTGTAGATGGCAAACTCGATGTTGGAGTAGAGCTCGCGGGGATTGTAGGGCTTGACCAGGTAACTGTGCGATTTGGTCTTGATCGCCCGCTTCACGGTCTCGTCATCCGCATAGGCGGTTAAAAAGATCACCGGGATGTCGACAATCTCACCCAGTTTCTCCGTGGTCTCTATCCCGTCCATATCCCCTTTAATATGGATGTCCATGAGGATAACATCGGGCTTGTGCTCTGTTGCAAGGGCGATAGCTTCGTTGCCGGTGACCGCAATCCCGACAACCTTGTATCCCATCTTCGTCAGCGCTGCCTGGATAGAGAGTGCCACGACACCTTCATCTTCAACGATAAGAATTGACTTTTCCTGCATGCTGCCTCACTTTGCACGGGTATCTGGTGTGCTGTTCATTTCCTTTAATGGTATCAGATATAATAATAATAGATAGCCTTTGATATAAAATAGAAATATATCATCGTATGGGTTAATACAACTCAATTGTGCGAGCTACCAGATTGGTAGCTAATATTAATAATAATTTACCATTAAATTATTATATAATGAAATAAGCAAAAACATAGTTAAAAAATATAATAAAACTAACAAATGAAAATATTTAACTTTCATTATTATAAAAGATATATTAAATCATATTGTCCTTATAAACGAACATGGTTTGGTGGAGGTAACCCTAAGATTTATACAGGGACTACTATCAATATAATAGGAATATATATTAATATATCTACTAACATCGACAGAGTAGAAGGTATCACTTGACCCGAAAGGGTCATAAGTTTTTAAACATATAAAATATATAATA
>CAZMCL010000013.1:0-14233 GCA_964564375.1 uncultured Methanoregula sp.
CATCGCATCGGCAGTGAGCCTTCCTGCAGCCTGGATCGGGTCGATGTTGATGAAGAGCTCGTCCACCTGCCGGGCCTCGATCCCGTTTGCACACCTCATTTGAGCATCTCCTGCTTCAGCGACCCGACCTGCCGCTCGAGATTTTCAAGAAGCCGTACCGCCTGAGCTTTCTGGCCTGCGTCGAACTCATGGGAAGGCGCCGTTTCCCGGAGGAGGACGCGGAGGTCCGTGAGCGTATAAATTGCCTGGAAGGTCATGTCGACTGCCCGTTTTGACATCCATTCACCTGCTGGTAGTATTGGTGCGTGGGGAAAATAAGTACCTGTGTTTTACCAAACGAACCGGTTTTCCAGTAATGCACCATTTTTTTTAAAGAGATGTTCTCTCGCAGGGACTATCTAAAAAAATGGGATTTTTCATTAAAACCCGCTTGAAGCAAACCCAGTATCCCGAATCGTCCTGGATGAGATCATACTCGAAGATCCCGGCGGCTGCAAGAGCAGACCGAACAATGTGAGGGCTGCAGTTCCTGTACCAACCCCGCCGTTTCTGATCCCAAGATAGATCCCGTTCGCGCATTTTTGCTGTAATCTCATCGCAAAGACGTGTGTTGCCAAATCCGCCCCCGATATGTGCGATGCTGCCGGGCTTTAACACCCGCATGCATTCGGAAAAACCCTGTGACAGGTTCTCCCAGAAGAAGAACGAACCCCGGCTCACAACAAGGTCCATCGATGCATCATCGTACGGGATGTCCTGCACATCGCCAAGAACCGGAATTACTCTTTGCTCCAACCGGTACTTCTGCACATTGGCCCTGGCAATCCTGCGCATGGGCTTCGCATTGTCCATGGCAAATACCGTAAGATCCGAGAGCGTGGCAAGTGCAATGGCAAGATGTCCCGGCCCGCTTCCTACATCCAGACACGAGCCGGTATCGATATCCGCACGTTTCAGGATTTGGTGGGCGATAACCGGGTAGATCGGGAAAAAGATGGTCCTGGCAATTTCATTATATTCCGCCGCGGTTCTTCCCGTGTATTTTTTAGGTCTTGTAATGCACATCCATGCCCACCTTTTCATGCTGAAACAAGGTATCTGGGTTATCTCATCACCGTTTGTTTTCCAGATCCCATTTCTCCAGATCCTGCCCGGGCCGGACCGGCAAGGGCAAATGACCTGTTGGTTGCGACCGATCGGTAAGGCACCCCGTAAAACTTACGGTAAAACAGGTTGGCTTCATCCTCAATTGAGAAATCAAAAAGTTCGGGGTGGAGGATATTTGCAATCATCATCAGGCCGAGTATCCATCTGGGGCTCCCGAAGTCCCACGATGGATGCATTGTAACGACGTGCCCCTCATGAACTGCCGGGACATCCAGCGAATGATCCCTGCAGTACCGGAGCGTATCCTCGACCGTCGAAGTCAGAAAGCCCGAGGTGAACAGGAAATCCGGGGCAAGGTCCAAGAACTCCCTGCGTGTGATCGTCACACCCGGTTTTCCTTCCCTGCGGATCGCCCGGTTCACATAGGTCCCGCCGGCCGCCTCGACAAGTTTTCCCTCAAACCTCCCCGGGTTGAGGGCAAAGAGCGGATGTCCCATCGCGTAATAGACGCGGGGACGTGGTTTTTCTGCCACCTGTTCCCGGATCAGGTCCAGCCGGTTGCGGATAAATCCGCAGAGTTCAATTCCTGCATCCTCCCGCCCGGTCTTTTTTGCAAGCTCCATCACAAACCCGAGGTATGCATCGATGTCATTCATCCGGTCATGTAATTCTTTTTTCAACATGCCGGTCCCGAGAACTTCACCCCAGACTCGGGAGAGGACTGACGGGTCATCGATACCGAGACACGAGAGGATTGCCCAGACCATCTCCAGTCCACGGGTTACCCGGTATCCGCCCATCATGCCCGGTTCTGAAAAAATATCGGTCGCGATCACTCCCTTCACCGGTATGACATATCCGCAGTCGCAGGTCTTTTTCGCAGTTCCCGTGATATGTGCACCCATGGGTCCGAAAAATTCCCGCCCGATACACTGCACCCCGCATACCGGGCAGACCGTGTCCAGGTGCCGGGTGCCCGGCGAATTGAACAGGTAGACCCATGGCAGGATCTCCCTGAGATGGTCGCACAGGTGCTCGCTTTCGAAGATTGTCGGCTCGGAGCCGGGGACGGTATCCCCAAACGGGACAAAACGCATCAACTGCAGCGGGATGTCCCGCGAGATACCTGCAATACGCCGGGCAGCGTTGAGAACCTCATCTTCGCCTCCCTTGCGATAGACAAGCGAGACTTCAACGTGCACACCAGCATGGAATAACTGTTCGATCGAACGGAATACGGGACCGGCATTATGTGCACCGCAGGCCCGGTAACACTCATCGCTTGCCCCTTTCAGCCCGATATTTACGTAATCGAGAACCGGGATAAGGGCAGTCACCGATTGTTCGGTCAGGTAGCCGTTTGTCGAGCACCCGGTAAGAAGTCCCTCTCCCCGCGCCTTTTTGGCAAGCCTGCAGAACGACGGGAACGACGCGATGGGATCGTTCAATGCAAACGAGACCCCGATACAGCCCTGTTCATGCGCACTCCTGAGGATATCATCGGTACTGATTGCCGATCCTGACCGGGCAAGTGATTCGGCGTGGTTGACAAGAATTTCCGAGATGCATCCGCCACAGCGGAAATTGCACCCCGCAGTACAGACTTGCAGGAACTTGCCGCCCGGGAAGAAATGAAGCATTGGCTGGGTTTCGATGGCAATTGGGAAAGCAGCGAGGAAAATATCGGGGAACCGTTCTATGATACCGGTGTGGTCGCGGGTATACATGCTGCACCGGCCAGTCCCTCCCAGGGGAATGGTACATCCGATTTCACAAACTGAACAACGCATTTTCGTTACTTCCTCATCAGGATCCAGAACCCGGATTCATCCCAGATAATCTCAACATCTGGGATCTGTGCATCCACCAGACATTTCCTGAGCTCTGCATCCTTCTCCGGGCCCATATTGCCCTTCACCTTATCTTCCCACGAATGATCATTCTCCCGCATCTTCGCGGTAATGGCCGCCTTGAGTTCCGGTGTGCCAAACCCGCCGCCGATAAAACTCCTGCCGCCGGGCCTGAGCACCCGGTATATCTCGGCAAACGCCCGTGCAGGGGTATCCCAGAAGAAGACCGAGCCTCTGCTCACCACAAGATCAACCGATCCGTCATCGTACGGCAGGGCATGCACGTCTCCGTGCACGGTGCGGACACGTCCGCTCATGCCAGCCTCCCGGATGTTCTTTTCAGCATAGGCAAGCATGTCGTGAGAGGAGTCCAAAGCGTCGATCCTGAATCCGGAGACTGAAGCAAGGGCCAGGGCCAGATGGCCGGGACCACACCCGGCATCAATACAGAACCCGCGGTCAAATCCGCAGCATTCAACTGCCTGTCGTGCAATCACCGGATAAATCGGAGCAAAGATATTCCGGGCGATCTCGTTGAACTCAGTTGCAGTCGTATCTGCCCATTGATGTTTTTTTGCCACACTATCGTCCATAGTAATCCCCGTTATCGTTACCGGATCAAGGGATCCAGCAGGCTGTTCACTTCGCTGTCCGAGAGCTCGTA
Source organism: uncultured Methanoregula sp. (assembly GCA_964564375.1). Taxonomy (GTDB): domain Archaea; phylum Halobacteriota; class Methanomicrobia; order Methanomicrobiales; family Methanospirillaceae; genus Methanoregula. Next base: position 3,622 of record CAZMCL010000013.1, read on the forward strand.
ATGATAGAACTTGCTATAGAACTCCTTTGTCAGGGCCGGCATGTCAAGATCCCCGAACTTCTCCGGGTACAGGACTTTGGCAGTCCATGGGATGCCGATGATCCGGTTGACACCCGGTGGCCGGTCGAACCACGGGAACGGTGACTGCGGGACGAGATAGACGCGATGGTTTTTGACCGCCGGGATTGAATGCCAGAGCGTGTCGTTGTATATTGTCGAAAAGAAGCCCGGATCGCCCACAATGATCACATCAGGATCCCACTTCGTAACCTGCTCCATTGAGACCGGGGTCATACCCATGCCCGGGGTGATGGCGCAGTCAGCAACATTCACGCCACCGGCCAGTTCGATCAGTTCCGCGTGCATCGATCCGACCGGATCGGTCTGAAGACCTTTTGGTCCCTCGGCATAGTAGACCCGGACTTTCTCACTTTCAGGGATGCCCGAGACCCGTGAGGTTACAGTTGACAGGACCCGGTTGTAGTACTCTGATAGTGAGGCTGCCTGGTCTTCAACACCGAGCAGCGTGCCGAGGAAACGGATCGAGTTGTCATACTGCGTGACATTACGGGCATCAAGAACCCCTACGTTGGGGATTGCACCGAACTTCTGCTGGCGTTCTTCAAGCGTTGTCCTGAAATCGCCAACACCGACATCGCCATCAAGAATGATATCGGGATTCATGTCAATGAAAGTCTCGAAATTCCCGGTCTGCTTGCCAAACCAGCCCCCGACATTCGGGAGGGCACGGTATTTTTCCGGCATGTAGATATTCCCGTTCTGTTTATTGGGCTCGAAGTTGACACCAATGAGTTTGTCCGGCGCGAGCACGTATACAGCAAGGGTAGTCGGAGGGGCGGTGCTGAGTACGCGGTTCACGGTTTGCGGAACTTCAAGGCTCCTTCCAACCATATCGGTAATGGTCTTCGTACTCTTTGTTATCTGCGATGGGGGCTGTGCGGTTGCCGTGCACCCCGATGCGATTACAGCGATGCAGATCAGGAGAATGACTGCTGATAGCAGGATCAGGTGTTTCTTTTGCATTTACATCCACTCATTTTTCCTGAAAGGGAAGACGGGACAGAAGCGACATTCTCGGGACGCGGGCCCGGCTCCGGAACAGGGGATACTTTCCGGTATATCGTCAAACACGCAATCAAATAAACATTTTTATTTGATTTTATGTAAAAGTTAAATCTTTTTAGTTTATCATCTCTAGAAAAATCCCGACGGCATCCCGTCGAAACAAATTTTAGCGGGCAACAAGGACCGGAGCATGCACCGAAGTCATGCACTCCGGCTTCTGCACATCCCTGCACCGGCACTGCCCGGATTTATGCGGCACGCAGACATGACGTGCAACATCGTGGCTGTACGTGATTGAGACATCCACCCCGTACGTCTGTTTCAGGTTCTCTTCCGTGACAACCTCTTCTGCAAGGCCATAGGCCATGAACGAGCCGTGCTGCATGATGGCAACATTATTGGATGAGAGGAATGCGTGGTCCGGGAAATGCGAGCTCATGATGACCGACAATCCCTCCCGCGCAAGCCGGTCGATGATTTCCAGCACCCGGATCTGGTTGCCGAAATCGAGGTGGGATGTCGGCTCGTCCAGTAGCAGAACTTCAGGCTCCTGTGCCAGTGCCCGGGCGATCATGGCGAGCTGGTACTCCCCGCCGCTGATCTCGTTCACCGGCTTGTCCGCTATCTTCCGGATACCGACAAGATCGATTGCCTCATCGGCTTTCGCATAGTCTTCTTCCGTTGGCGATGCGAAGAGCGAAAGGTGGGGCGCCCTGCCCATGAGGACAAACTCACGGACCGGGAAGGGAAACACGATCTCGTGTGCCTGGGGCACGTATCCCACGATCTTTGCCACGTCCCGACGGTCCATTGACAGAATGTCCCGGCCACGCAGCCGGATTGACCCGGCATTGAGCGGGTTGAGGTTTGCGAGGCACCGGATCAGCGTGGACTTCCCGATCCCGTTGGGCCCCAGAATGCAGAGCACTTCCTGCTCCGCGAGCGTGAACGAGATATCCGAAAAGATCATCCTCTGGAAATCGTAACGAAAGCCGGCCTGTTGCACGTCAAGGATCATATCCATCCCACCGACCTCCTGCTGAGCAGGTAGGCAAAGAACGGCGCTCCGATGATCGCAGTCAGGATCCCAAGCGGGATCTCGGCACTTGTGAGCATCCGGGCAAGGTCGTCAATAATGAGCATGTAGCAGGCCCCGAGGAGCATGCAGGCGGGCAGGAGTTTTATGTAGTCCGGGCCGACCAGCATCCGGCCGAGATGCGGCACCACAAGGCCGACCCAGCCGATGATGCCGGCGATACAGACCGCGGATGCCGTGATTAGCGTAGAGCAGAGGATGATGACCTGCGACATCCGTTTCGTATCGATGCCCAGCGCCCGGGCTTCATCATCACCCACCGCAAGGAGGTTGATACGCCACCGTATGAGGAAGAGGACAATGGTTGCGACAAGGAAGAGAGGTACTATCAAAATAATATCCGAGTACCGGACCGATGAGAGGCTGCCCATCAGCCAGAAGGTGATAGTCGGCAGTTTCTCGTACGGGTCCGCCACGTACTTGGTGAGCGAGATGAGCGCCGTGAAAAATGCCGCAACAATGATTCCTGACAGGACAAGGATCAGGGTCGGAGTTGTGCGGTAAAACCGGCTGAGCAGGTATGTAATAGTTACCGCAAGGATCCCAAAACCGAACGCTGACAGCTGGATCATCGCCATGTTCCAGGAAAGGAGAATTGCAAGTGCCGCCCCGAACCCGGCACCCGATGCGACGCCGAGGATATCCGGAGACACCAGTGGATTCTTGAAGAGCCCCTGGTAAGCTGCACCAGCCACCGAAAGCCCGGCACCAACGAGAACAGCCGCGATTACCCGGGGCAGCCGAATCTGGTAGATGACATTCTCTTCAGCGGCCGTCCACACCGGATAGATATGGACGAGATCTGCCGGACACAGGTTGACAACCGGGGCCGCAAGCAACAGGATTACATGGACGGGGTTTACATCGTACCGCCCGATAAAGAGCGAGACCACGAAGAGCACCGGCAGCAGGCAGTAGACAAGAACGGTTCCCATGACCGGGATGGCGATCATCTCACGGAGTTGATTAACTGCCCTGGATATACGGGGGATGGTGCTGGATTTCCAGGATGAAGGTATCGTCATGAACGTATTCCCACGGTGTGATGTTGCTCACGTTTTTTTCACTCGCTATCGGACGATACGCAGGGAGGCCCAAAACCTGATGGCAGGGTCGCCAAAAAAACAGGAATTTCCCTCCCGGGGCTGTCGTGGATACCAGTTTTTACCCTGATTTCATCGGGCTTGAGGCATGAGCGCTCTCCTTTGGAAGATAACGCATTGCATTTTTCTTCTTTGACAGCCAGGCCAGTTTTCCACCGGAAAAACCGAATGCGGTCATGGTGAAAATCCCGATCCCTGCCGGGACACCAGATACATCGGCACCCTGCGGGACAAGCAGGTACCGGACGGCCTGGTTATCTGCATCGACCGAGAGAAGGGCAGAAACGCATCCTGCGGAAGGCCGGGCCTCGATGGAGACTGCAAGGATTGCTTCCTGCTGCCGGTGATGGTAGTACCGTGTAACCCGGTACATCACGCTGCCGGAGTTTGCAGCGGGTAGGATCGCCCATGTCCACCCATCGTAATCAGGAAATTGTGCATGAAGGTCTTTTGTAGCATACGTCTGCATGATGTCGTGAGCAGATCCCATAGTGTATCACCACCGGATACGTTGCAGGACTATTTCAAGTTATTGAAAACTGTTTGATTTTTATTAAGAATAAACTTAAATTAATTAACAATCGGTGCGATTAAGGTACAGCGCACAAACCATAGGAGATCGATAAACCGTCTGACCGTCCTTACTGAAGGGACAGGGCGTGCAAATTTTTCTTGAAACATAAGATTGATGAAGATCGGGATTCTTCTGCGAAGAAATCAAAAAACCGGGAAATATGACAACCGCCGGGACGTACCAGGATTGCCGGAATTATATCGAAATGTTAGCAGATTCGGCAGTTTTGAAAAGTGGGTATACGATCATTCTTCCGGAAGTGACCCATTTTACTAAAATATCCAGTATGCAGAGATCTGTCAGCTCGATGTGCGCAACACGGTGATTACATCACGCTCTTCAACTCGCTCTACCTGGAACTGCTGACTGCCCGCAGGATTTCAGGATGCAATTGTTACGGACCTTCCCGGCACCGGGTTCCAATTCTCCAAGGGCCATCCGGTGAACGGTTGTCCATGCACATCATTTTCGCGTTGCCCTTATGAACTCCGGAATCAATTATATACAAAAAACAGGGAAGTACAGCGAGCACATTTCATGAACCAGATCTACCTCTTCGGCCACCAGAAACCCGACACGGACAGCATCGCAAGTGTCATCGGGTACGCGGATTTCCTCAACCGCTCCGAGCCGGGCAGGTACGTCCCGGCCCGGTGCGGCGATCTGAACCCGGAGACGCGGTACATGCTGGAGCGGTTCGAAGTCGAGAGCCCGGCCTTCATCCCCTCGGTTGAACCGCGGCTCTCTGACATCACGTACAAACCTGTATTCTCCCTGCCTGACGACGTCCCGACCGTTGATGTTGCAGGCCTGATGGTAAAGGAAGGTATCCGCAATGTGGTCATCACCGATACGGCCGGAAAACCGGTCGGGATGATCGGCGAGCATGCCCTTGCCGCAGCCTATCTTGAGAAGATCCACCTTGCCGAACTTACCGTGACCCCGGTACCGGTGGAGACCCTGGCCCGTATCCTGAATGCGGAGGTCATTGTTTCAGCCCACAATGTGCTGGAAGGCCGGGTCCATATTGCGATCGACGCCCTGCACATCACGCTTGCCAGGATGACGGATAAGGATATCGCGGTTGTCGGGGACGATGAACCGGCCCAGCTCGCGTTCATCTCGGCCGGAATCGCCAGCCTGATAATTGCGGAAGGCGCTCCGGTCGGTGAACGGGTGGCCGCGGCAGCCGTTAAGAAAGGGGTTTCGGTTCTCTCAACCCCGCTTGATGCCTTCGGTGTCGGCAGGATGATCAACCTCTCGCTGCCCGCCCGCGAGGTGATGGAGCGCGGGGTTCCCGTCCTCACCTTCTCCGACACACTCGCCCATGCCCGCAAAGTGGTTTCGGGCTCGAAATTCCGGGCTGCCTGCGTCGTCACACAGGACGGCAGACTTGCCGGTGTCCTGACAAGGACCACGCTGCTTGATGACGTGCGCCGCTCCGTTATCCTCCTCGACCACAACGAAGCCTCGCAGGCCGTGGACGGGATCGGCGAAGCGGAGATCGTGGAGATCATCGACCACCACCGCTTGAGCCCCATCACCACACTAAAACCGGTGAAGTTCCTCAACGACCCGGTCGGCGCAACCTCGACCATCATCGCGCTGAAGTTCATGGAATCCGGGTTTGTGCCGTCCCGGGGAGTTGCCGGTGTCCTCCTCTGCGGGATCCTCTCCGACACTCTTGCCCTGCGCATGTCCACGACAACGCACCGGGACAGGAAAGCCACAGAGTTCCTGTCCCCGATTGCAAAAACCGATCCGGAAGAACTGGGTTCTGTCCTGCTCGAACGGGGTATGGACCTCTCGGGTGTCCCGCTCGCAACGGTTCTTTCCCGCGACACCAAGGAATTCGAACTCTCTAAAAAGAACGTGGTCATCGCGCAGGTGATGGTGCCATCCCTTGCATGGAGCCGGGAGCGGGATGCAGCCATCCGGGCTGAACTTTCCGGCATGAGAGCGGGTTTGCGGTCCGATCTTCTACTTGTCCTCTTCACGAGCGTTATGGAGAATGCCAGCGAGGTGTACGGGGATGGGGAGAAAGGGATGGTCCAGGCGCTCTTTGGCCAGGACCTGCCGGTCAGGCTTGACGGCGTGATGTCGCGGAAGAAAGATTTCCTGCCCTGGCTCGGGGCAAAACTCCGCGATCAGGAATCGGAATCACGATAAAAAAATTTACAGGATGCATACCTTCATCAGGTTTTACGTCCTTCTTATATACCATTGGAGTTGTGCTTAATTAACCATCGTGGAAAAAAACCTGGAAATTCCGGAGGCCCTGCGCAGTTCAACCCTGACGGCACACCGGTTGTTCGCGTCCGGCTGCCAAAGAAAAAACTCGGCGAGCAGTTTGCACAGGCCAAACTGATGATGGGTGCAAACCATATCCGTGTCAGCTGTATCGATGGCGTTGAACGGATGGGCAGGATCAAGGGGAAGATCAAAAAGCGGGCATGGATCCGTGAAGGGGATATCATCATTGTGGTCCCGTGGAGTTTCCAGGATGAGAAGTGCGATATCATCTACCGTTACCTCCCCCCGCAGGCCGACTGGCTGCGCAAGAATAATTATCTCTGAAAAAATTCTCTTTTTCCTCATGCCGGGGCTCCCGCATCCTGTTCGCCGGATCGTTTTGGCTCGATTGCGGGTCATGACTATGGATGCATCTCCCAGTATTTATCAGTGAAGATTGCCATAGAGTGAATTATGGGCATCATGGATCTTATCTGGCCGATCTTCTTCCCGTTGCTTGGGGCAGTCATTGCACTCATCCATATACGGTTGAAAAATTATTCGGGAGCAGAGGCAATTGGGAATTTCCTGATGTGGCAGCTTGCCGTCGGTTTTGGTCTGGCGTACCTGTACGCGGGATTCGGGCACCTCTTCTTTGCCGATATGGTGGCAGAGTCCATCGGCTGGCCGACAGGAAGCCCTTTCCAGCGCGAGGTCGGTATGTGGGATGCGGCAATGGGGATCTGCGGGCTGCTCTGCTTAAAATTCCGCAATGATTTCTGGACGGCAATCGTCATCGGCCCCGGGCTCTTTGCCTTCTCCGCCGGCCTTGGCCATGTCTGGGAACTGGTGATGCACGGCGACACCTCCCCCAACAATGCCGGGGCGGTGATGTACATCGACCTGCTCTATCCCCTGTTCCTTGCGGCACTGCTCATCTGGTTCCACCGGAAGCTGGTACCAGAAACAAAGCCGGGTAGTTCCGCGGAGTGATGGTCTCCGGCTCCATTTTTAAACAGATACTGTGCGGAACCCGCGGGGATGCGATTGCGCCAAAGACCGGGAATGCGTGTTCAAAAAAAAACGCCGGGACAATGCAACGGGGCCGGTATAATCAAATCAGCAGGGTGCCTGAACGGCCGGTAGAACTCCACAAGGTCCATTGCAGAAACGATCGGTTCGCACCAAAAAATGGGAGACTGGTTATAATGCGGTTAAGTTGACTGCCCATATCCCCTCGTAGGGAAGTGGTTTCAAACTCTGGAACCGGACCCTGAATTCTGCACCCTTTAGAAGGGCAGAATATGCTTCATCGGTTTTGAGAGCAATGGTGCTGGTCTTGGTTGAGATCCCGCCGGGGTTGATCCCCCCGAACATCATGTTCACACCCAAATATTCCCCGCCTGCCGCATCAACAAGACGGGGGTATCCTATGAGGGAGAACGCGTCCGTGCCGGTATTTTTTACGGTCATGCGCACGGTAACCTGATGCGGGGCGTTCTGGTTCATTACAACACTGTCTATAGTTGCGACAAACTTGGTTTTTTCCTGGGAAAAAACTGCAGATTCATTGAGACTGAGGGTTTTCTGGGGCGTCTGAAGGTTGGTAAAAAAGGATGAACAACCGGCACAAACTATCATCAGCAGCAATACCACACACATCCCGATTCGTTTCATAAAAAGACAAGGGCATATATGAATAAAAACAGTTCTAAATATCACTAGGGTATAGAATCCCCGCTATGGCGAGAGCCTAAGACAAAAAGGAAACCGGTCACAGGCAGGATTGCATTTTTTTCTCTGTAGAAATCAATTTAAAAACACTGATGCTCTTGGGGGCACGAAGGCGTGCCCCCGGCGCTGTGGCATCCCCGATTTGGGATGGGGACGTATTACCTGTAACCGACCTCGTCCCATCGCGAGTGCGCCCCGTCCCCCCGGGGGACAAAGTGGCACAAGAGGGGGGTATCAGGGAAATTGAAACAGGATTTCTACAGAGCATTTTTTTACAGCCTCATGGGAACACGGGTATCCTTCCAGCGGCCAGGACGATACAGGTATGGCTTTATTACCGGTCCCACTCTACACTTACGGCAGGAAATTCATGGATTTGACGATCGAAGAAATTCACCGGCATGTCAAAAGCATCCTTAACAATGCCGGTTCGCATGGCATGGACCATACCGAGCGTGTCGTTGCCCTGTGCCGGATGATTGGCGTTCGCGAAGGGGCAGACCTGTACATCCTGCTTCCGGCAGCCCTCCTCCATGACATCGCCCGCCCGCTCGAGAAAGAGCAGGGGCTGCCGCATGAAACGGAGGGGGCTCGGATGGCTGAGGATTACCTCGCATCTATCAGGTACGACCCCGACCGTATCCCCGCCATTGCAGCCGCGATCCGGACACACCGTTTCACAACAGAAGTTCAACCGCAGGCGCTTGAAGCAAAGATCCTCTCCGATGCCGACAAGCTCGACGCCATGGGCGCCCTTGGCATTGCCCGGACCTTTCTGCGGGCAGGGGAGCATGGGGGCGGGATCGATGATGCGGTTGCCCATTTCCACGAGAAACTGCTCAAGCTTAAAGACGGCATGTTTACTGCAACCGGCCGGAGGATAGCAGAAGAGCGGCATGCGCTGCTGGTTTCGTTCCTTGAAGCCCTTGAACGGGAACGGGATGGAAGAGACCGGGTATGATCCTGAACCGTTTTTTTCATCCATCAATCGATTGATAACCGGTCGCACCCAAGATCCGGTATGGACATCGCAAATATCTTCCGGCGCGTGCAGGAGGCACCGCTTGATCCGCAGACCGGCATCCGGATCACCCGCATCACCGGCAATGAAGCGTACTCGTTCTACGCCGCGGAGATCGCCCCGAAGACCAAACTGCGGCCGCACTACCATGAGCACGGGATAGAACTTTACCAGATCCTTGAGGGGACCGGGACCATGAAGACCGCAAAAAAGACCGGTTCCGGCACCGTGTGGGACAATGAATTCACGGTTGGCAAAGGGGACTGTTTTACGATTGATGCGGGGATGGTGCACCAGCTGGCAAACCCCGGCACGGAACCGCTGCTTGCCGCGTTTGTCTGCCCGACGGCTCATGTTGCCGATGACCGGTATTTTGTGGAGTGATTTTTTCCGGATTGTGTGTCAGTACTGGCTTTTTTTATTCCACCTGTATCCAATTGGTAAATGCCAAGCCTCAAATATGCAGACAGGACAAATCAACAATCGGCATGAAAGTTGTCAGTATCTCCGCCATTATCCTCTTGTGCGGTCTTGTCCTCTTCAGCGGTTGCGTCCAGATCATCATCAACCCGCCCGGATTCCCCGGGGCAGTGGCACCGACAGCGACACCCGCGCCGGCACTACCCGCAGGAGACGACGAGCCGGAACCGGTCGTGACACCAGACGCAGAAGAGACGGCACCCGCAGCAGGCAGCCCGGAGTTCATCGTCCCGGTCGGAGACGTGACCCGGGTCGGGCACCGGACATTCACCTTTTATTATGCCCCGGAAAGCACCGGCCAGCACGAGTACACGTTCCGGGTGCCGGTCAACATGTCGGTCTATTACGGGGCAAGGCAGATGAAGATCGACCTGCCGGCAACTTCGATGAACCCCGCCGAAGTCCGGGAGTATATCGACACCTTCGAGTCCGACCCGGCAATGGAGGAACTCTATGCAAGCGTGCTCGATCAGCTCCGGAACGCCCGGTACCAGAACGGCGTGTACCTTTCCGATGACGAGTATCTCGAAATGATTGTTGCCTTTGTCCAGCAGATCCCGTACAAGGAGAACCCGTCGCCGAAACGCAAGTACCCGGTCGAGGTCATTTATGAAAAGAGCGGCGATTCGGACGAGAAGAGCCTGCTGCTCGTGAACCTGCTCGCCCGGGAGGGCTACGATGTCTCGCTCATGGTGTTTGAGGACCTTGGGTACGAGACGACCGGGATCCGGGTTGTCGAGGAGGTCCCGGACGCTTCCTTAAAAGTATTCACCGATGGGAAGAATGAGTATGTATTCGTCGATGCCGGCATCCCGCGGTTCATCAGCAGCGTGCCGGAAGTATTCGAAACTGCTGACGACCCGGGAATCTACCCGGTCGGCAGCGGCTCGAAGAGTTACGGGCCGATCAATTATGTCTGGAAGGTTGTCGCAGACTTAAACCATATGAAAAAACTGGGACTGATTGACAGGAACACCGTCATCAATCCGTGGGACAAGTTCGGCACCTGCTCGTGGATCAAGAACTCCAAGCTCCTCTTCAACACCACGTGCTACTGCTGTGATATGTGAGATCCCCCACGATCATTTCCCCCGCTTTTCATCCGAACGTTGCGGTTTTATCTGAACGATTCTCAAACCCGGCATCCGGCCGTATCCCGTGACTGGTTGATCCAGGAAAAAAGAGTTAGTTCCCGACAACCACCGAGGCATCCGGGTCGAACGGGTTTTTGCGCATCGCGAGGCTGAAGAGGTACGGGTAATGCTTATTTAAGTAATCCATATATT
>CAZMCL010000014.1:0-14077 GCA_964564375.1 uncultured Methanoregula sp.
TCTCATCGTCCTTCACCCGTTACCACGGGTTGACGAGATCGATCCCCGTGTCGATAACTCACCCCATGCCCGCTACTTCGAACAGTCAAGGAATGGCGTGCCAATCCGGATGGCGATGCTCATGGAGGTCATGAAATGAAAAATCATGAGTCCGACGACAATGAAGGACTTCTTGTCCGCAGGATCAAAAACGGGACGGTCATCGATCATATCGAAGGAGGAGAGGCTTTAAACGTTGTTAAAATCCTTGGCATCACCGGTACCACACAGGAGGCCCTCTCAATTGCAACAAATGTCCAGAGCCGCAACATGGAGCGCAAGGATATTGTCAAACTAACCAACCGCGAGCTTTCAAAAGAAGAGGTCAACCGGATCGCGCTCATCTCCCCAAAGGCTACCATCAATATCATCCGGAACTTCAAGGTTGTCGAAAAGAAAGGTGTCGAGATCCCCCATCTTATCGAAGGGATAGTGCGCTGCCCGAACCCGGGCTGCATCTCGAACACCAACGAACCAATCCGGAGCCGTTTCGAGGTGCTGCCCAAGGGCCTGCACTGCTGCTATTGTGACTGGATGATTACCAAAGACCTGACCAGCCATATTATCTGATTTTTTCCCTGCATAACCCGGGCAATTTCCCTGCATTTTTCTCTTAATTTTTTGTTATTCTTTTACTGATACAGAGTTGTGAAATGAAGGGATTAAATATGAGTCAGTCAATATTTCATGTTAGTGATCATGATGAGACCTACTAAGTATTTCTTGTATGCAGGATTGATTTTCCTGCTCGCAGCCATGGTGATGCCGGGTGTCGCAGCATCCAGCAGCACACAGTCGGGCTATATCACCGTTGGAGTGGCCCCGGTTGCCCAGTTTGATGCGCACTATGCGTTCACCACGCTTCCGACAACCGTCAGATTTGTTGATAATTCCCATGGGTCAACACCCATGACGTACGCATGGGACTTCGGTGACGGTGAAACCTCAACCGAACAGAGCCCGAGCCACATCTATACCCAGCGCGGCACGTACACGGTATCCCTCACGGTCAAGAATGCTTATGGTTCCAGCACCGCCATCAAGCGGAACTTTGTCACGGTAGGAATGGCAGCGCGACCGGACTTTGTCGGAACACCAACATCTGGTGAGGTTCCCCTCCCGGTGAAGTTCACGGACAAGACTTCCGGTCAGGTCAACAGCTGGTACTGGGACTTTGGTGACGGCAAGGCATCATCCGAGCAGAACCCGACCCATACCTATTGGACCCATGGTGTCTACAACGTTATCCTGACCGTATCAAACGAGTACGGGCAGGCTGATGTAACCAAGACCCGGTATATTACGGTTGTCGGCGACCTCACAGCAAAGTTTGCCGCAGATCCCGCTACCGGCAAGGCTCCCCTTGCAGTCAGGTTTGAGGACCGCTCCATTGGCGGACCGACATCATGGGCATGGGACTTTGGCGACGGCACGACTGCAAATGTCCAGAACCCGACCCACACCTTCACCACCGCCGGGTCTTACGATGTCAAGCTGACCATTACCCGCGATGATGTAACGGACTCAACAACGCTGGTCATGAATGTCGGTGGTGTCCCCAACACGGACTTTATCGGAACCCCCCTTGAAGTCAGTGTTGGTGAGACGGTGAAATTCACCGATAAGACCTCCAACGCTCCGACAGCCTGGGCATGGGACTTTGGCGACATGGCAGAATCCACCTACCAGAACCCGAGCCACTCCTACCAGCTCAAGGGCATCTACACGGTTTCCCTTTCCACCCGGAATGAAAATGGCAGGGACGCTGAAGTGAAGAAGAGCTACATCAACGTTGGTATGGGACCCAAGGCAGAGTTCAGGCCGGTCATCAGTCCGTATCACATGTACAATGTCCCCAAGGTAGTGAATTTTGTCGATGAATCCGAACGTCTCCCGACCTCATGGGCATGGGATTTCGGAGATGGTGCAACTTCCACCGAACAGAACCCGCAACATGTTTACATGGACGAGGGAACCTACACCGTTAAACTGACCGCGAAGAACAACTTTGGTGAAGACACCAAAATCAAGACTGACCTGATCACCATTGGCGGCGGAGCTGACGTTGACTTCACTGCCGACAAGACCACGGTTGGTGTTGGCAGGATTGTTTCTTTCACCGATCTCTCCACGATCAGCCCGACCTCGTGGGTCTGGGACTACGGCGATGGTCAGACCGGCGCCGGCTCGAACCCGGACCACGCTTACCGTGCTGTCGGGGTCTACGATGTTACCCTGACCGCGTCCAACCTGTACCAGACAAGCAGCAGGACCAGAAACATGTACATCACCGTCCTGAATATCCCGCGGGCAGAATTTGTCGCTGACAAGACCCGTGGCGGTGCACCCATGGACGTCCGGTTTACGGACCAGTCAGACGGCGTACCCACAGCATGGAACTGGGACTTTGGCGATGGTGCAACATCAACTGAGCAGAACCCGCTCCACACTTACACCACGCTTGGAACCTACACAGTCACGCTGACAGCATCCAACGAGAATGGATCAGACACCGCAACCAAGACCAGCTTCATTGTCACAACGATGGCACCGGTGGCCGAGTTCAAGGCTGACCGGCAGGTTGGCAAGGCACCGTTCATCGTCTCATTCATGGATCTCTCCACGGGTGAACCGACATCATGGAACTGGGAGTTTGGTGACGGCACCTCCTCCTATGAACAGAATCCCCGCCACATTTACCTATACGAGGGTTCCTACGATGTCCGGCTTACAGTAACAAACCAGTATGGCAGTGACTCAATCTTCAAGACCGGCGCCTCCACACCGGCAACAGCTGTTGTTGACACGACAGCTGCACCAGCAGCCGCACCGGGTACACCGGGCTCGGCTGATACAGAAACACAGGCCAAGACTGCGGCAACACCCACCAAGGCTTCAATGTCACCCTACGTGACAGTGGTTGCAGCAATGATGGGTATGTTTGCAATCGTTGTTGCAAACAGGAAATAATCTCTTTTTTCCCGCAACAGAAGCGGTTTTTTTTAGTTTATTGTCCGTTCTTTTCTTATAACACGTGCCCGTGGATATCGATCTCACCTTTGTAAATCCGGGTGCTTGAGATCCATCGGCCGTCATCAGCAAGGACGCAGCTGATCTGGTGGATGTCCACCTTTCTGCCGCCCCGCTCCTTGCGGAGCTTGTTGATTTCCATGGCAACCGGCAGCGTTTCTTCAGATACAACAATGGCATCGAAATCTGCATCAAGGGCTGATCCGAACCGGTCCTGTAAGGGTTCAACAACCCACTTTGCAGGATACCGGTTTTTTATTATATAGTTCACCAGATCAGATTTCCGCACATCAAACGGGCGGATGGGGTGAACCTTCCTGCTGGCAAAAGTGTCAGTTGTCAGGCCGACAACGACGCGACCTTCTTGGCCGGCGATCTCGAATGAGCGGCTGATCAGGCGCTTATGCCCGTCATGCAGAGGATCGAACGTGCCCCCTACCATAACCTTCATACTCTTTGATTCTTAATTTCCTATGTTATTATGTACATGGATGGGAAAGTCTCCGGCACACCCTTGTTCAGGGCAAAAAATGCCACCGTTATCGGCAACGTCACAATCGGAAATGATGTGGGGATCTGGTTCGGGGCGGTCGTAAGAGCGGACAAGGACAGGATTGTTCTTGGAGACAGGTCGAACATCCAGGATAATTGCGTTGTACATACCACCACAGGACGCCCGGCCCTGCTCGGAAGCGATGTGTCGGTGGGTCACGGGGCAATCCTGCACGGGTGCACCATCGGCAACCGCGTTCTGGTCGGGATGGGGGCGATCGTGCTCAACGGGGCCGTAGTCGGGGATGGGTCAGTCATCGGTGCCGGGGCGGTTGTAACCGAAGGGATGCAGGTGCCCGCCGGATCGGTCGTTGTCGGGATTCCCGGTAAAGTTATCAAGCCGGCTACCGAAGATCAGCAAAAACACATCCTTGCAAATGCCGCAACATACGTGGAACTAGCCGGGGAGTATGCCCGCCATGAGTAGCGTGGTCGTCATCGGCGCAGGAATCGCCGGGATCCAGGCTGCTCTCGATATTGCCGGGCACGAGATCCATGTTCACCTCGTAGAGCGGGAGCCAACCATCGGCGGCCACATGGCACAGCTCGACAAGACGTTTCCGACAAACGATTGCTCGATGTGCATCCTCTCGCCCAAGATGGTTGATGTTGCCCGCCACCCGTACATCACCATCCATACCTGTACCGAAGTCGAATCAATCAAGGGCGATGTGGGGGACTTCCGGGTCACACTCAGGAAATATCCGCGGTATGTGGACGAATCAACCTGCACGGGATGCGGAGACTGTATAGAGGTCTGCCCGGTTGAGGTCTACAACCGCTTCGATGCCGGCGTGGGCGTCAGGAAAGCGATTTACAAGCCGCACCCGCAGGCTGTTCCTGACATTGTCATTAAGGATGCCGAACACTGCATTGAATGCGGGCTCTGCTACGACATCTGTGGCCCTGGTTCGGTCATGAAAGAGGACGAGGAGAAAACCTTCACGGTCAATGCCGCAAGCATCCTCATTACAACAGGATATACCATCTTTGATGCCTGCAATAAAACCCAGCTCGGGTACCTGAAACTTCCCGACGTTGTCACCAGCCTCGAACTTGAACGGATGATCAATGCCAGCGGCCCGACAGGGGGTATGGTAAAGCGGCTCAGTGACGGGAAAATTCCCCGGTCAATCATCTTTATCCAGTGCGTGGGATCCCGGGACATGAGTATCGGCAGACCATCCTGTTCCTGCGTCTGCTGCATGCAGGCGATCAAGAACGCGATGCTCATTAAGGAAAAGAACCCGCAGATGGAAGTGATAATCTGTTACATGGATTTGCGGGCATACGGAAAAGGGTACGAGGAGTATCTGGAACGGGCAAAGGCACTCGGGATCAGGTTCCTCCGTGGGATGCCTTCGGATGTGCGTGCGGACAGGGACGGCATGACCATCCAGGTCGAGGATACGGAGACATCCGAGGTAATTATGCTCCATCCGGACCTTGTTGTTCTCTCGGTCGGCATCGGTCCTGCAGAAAACACCGCCGAGCTGGCAGAGAAGTTCGGGCTCTCCCGCGATGAGACCGGTTTCATTCAACCGGTGAACGAGGCTGTGGATACGGTTGCCACCCTGCGGCCCGGGATCTATATCGCCGGCACCGCGATGGCGGCAAAGGATATTCCGGACAGCGTGGCATCGGCCGGGTCCGCGGCAATGCGGGCATACATCGATGCGGTAAGGACGCGATCCGCGTGAGTGAGTCCCGCACGCTCTGGTGGGATGCTGCGCTCGGGGGCATCAGGTATATCGAGCAGACGCTCCTGCCAACGGAATACAAGATCATCGATTGTACGAGCGTCGGCGGGCTTGCTGCTGCCATTCGCAGGCTTGAGATCCGTGGCGCCCCCGCCCTTGGTGTTGCAGGTGCATACGGGGTGGCCCTTGCCGCCCGGTGCTGCACCGCAGACACATACCAGGCATTCCTTGACAGAGTCAGGAACGAAACAGAGCTGCTCCGCTCGACCCGCCCGACAGCAATCAACCTGGCATGGGGGATTGACCGGGTCATGACACGATTGTCTGCTGAAACGGAGATCGGATCGGCCCGGGTTGCGGCCCTTGATGAGGCGGAACTCATCGCAAGGGAAGATACGGCCTGCTGCCACTCCATCGGGGATAACGGGGCGGCCCTCCTGCCGGACACCTGCACGGTGCTGACACACTGCAATGCCGGCGCGCTCGCCTGCTCATCGTGGGGAACCGCCCTTGGCGTGATCCGCTCTGCGGCCGGGATGGGAAAAATAGTAAATGTTATTTCCTGCGAAACACGCCCGCTCCTGCAGGGGGCGCGACTGACCGCGTGGGAACTCACACGGGACTGCATTCCGGTAACGGTTATCACCGATTCCATGGCTGCCCATTTCATGCGGACCAGCAGAATCGATGCGGTATTGGTTGGTGCGGACCGGATTACTGAGGACGCGGTCTTCAATAAAATCGGGACCTACATGCACGCAGTCTGCGCCCGTCATCACGGAATCCCGTTCTATGTCGCAGCACCGCTCTCGACATTCGATCCCGCAATGCGGGAATCCGATGTTGTAATCGAGGAGCGGGGGCGCGACGAGGTCACTATTATGGGGAACCGGACATTTGTCCCACCCGGGGCGGGTGTAAAGAACCCGGCCTTTGATGCAACACCCATGAACCTTGTGACGGCCATTATTACAGAAAACGGTATTGTCCGACCGCCATTTGCCATGGGTTCTTTGCTGTCGGGTAAAAGACTAAATAATTCCGCACCCCACCAGTGAGAGAAGAATGGATCTTGATTTTTTAACCTGGAACTACCTGATGTATTTTATCGGGGAACTTACGGTTCTTGTTATATTCGGCGCTCTGGTTGTATCGTTTATTCTTGTCATCATCTCACTCTATTCCATCAAGAAAAAGCACCTCTATTTCCCCCAGCTCATCAAATCCGGCCTTTTCTTCCTTGAAGGTTTGATGAAAGCGATGTTCCGCTTCTTCGGTCTTGAGGACCGGGAACTTTACACGTTTCTTATCAAACTTATGAATTCCATGAATGCTGCCGAATTTGCTAAAATCCCTGTTGAACAGCGTGCAATTTTTTTGCCGCAGTGCCTGCGCTCGTCAAGGTGCCCGGCACACCTGACACCTGAAGGCTTAAAGTGTGTGAACTGCGGCCAGTGCGAGGTAGGCGCTGCGCGGATCCTGCTGGAGCAGATGGGATATAAGATCTTCATTGTCCCGGGCTCTTCATTCATCAAACGGATGGTCAAGAAATACCACCCCCGAGCCATCCTGGGTATCGGTTGCCTCTCGGAAGTGAAAGAGGGCATCGATATGGCCGATAAGATGGACCTTATCGTGATGGGCGTCGTGACCCTGAAGGAGGGATGCGTGGAAACCCTGGTCAACTGGCCGGATATCTACGAAGTGGCAGTACTGGGGATTCCACCGGAATCAATCCCCGAGGACCTTCATGTTCTTGCCAACTAGGTTCCCGCTCTTGATCCTGCCGTGAACCGTGATCATGTCACCGCTGGTTACGTTCCCAACACTGACGCCTCCACGGAGGATCACTTTTCCGCCCGCTTTAATCGAATGGACTGCGGCGTGATCCAGAACCGTGACATCCCCCTCGGCAACGATTTGACCTTTAACGCGTGACTGGCTCCCGATGATCGCGTTTGCACAGCGGATATCAAGCGCCACGCTGGAGCGAGGGCCCAGCTCAAGGGTGCCGGTCACGTTGAGTTTTCCCCAGAAATGCGTGTGAGCAGGGACGACAAAGTCCCCGTCAATCTTCACGTTCCCTTCAAAATAGGAGCCTTTCTTTGCAAAAAAAGTCGATCCTTTCTGAAATACGGTCGGCATTGGTCTCTCATGGTACCTGTTGTACAATCAGGCATAAACTTGTTGCTCGCTATTATACCCTGTAAAATCAGAGGAAAATGGCAGACAGGGAAAATACCACAAGCGATGCAAACATCCCTGCCTTGAGGAGCGTGGATGCTTTCGATGATCTGAGAGCTTCTGCAGTCATGCACCTTACTGCGGCAAGGCATGCTGTAAGGAGGATTGCATCAACGATAAGAATGCCAGCAAGGTACAGGATGCCCCACCACTGGCAGGGTACAAGGCTTGCAAGCATGGCAAGTATCACGGATAAAAGCGCTATTACAGCCGTTACCCTGATCCCGTAACGGATTGGGATCGTCACCGCACCGCTTGCACGGTCGCCTTCAACATCCTCGGCATCCTTGATAAGCTCGCGGGCGAGCATGGCAAAGAACGTCATGACCGCAAATGGCAGGACATGGATAATACCTTCCGGTCCACTGAATGCCCCACCGAATAAAAACATGCTCCCGGCAAGGTAGGAAACGGCAATATTTCCAATAAAGGGCAGGCGCTTCAGCCTTGCAGCATAAGCGATAAGGAGGAAAGAGTTGAAGACGGCAATTAGAAGGCAGACTGCATTTGTGCAAATACAGACAAGGATGCCGGCAAGAAAGAGCGTGACTGCAAAGGCCCGGGCAGCTGGCAGGGAAACCTGCCCGGAGGGAATTGGCCGGTCCGGGCGGTTCACCCGGTCGATCTCCACATCGTAGTAATCATTGATGACGTTCCCGGCAGCAGTGACCAGGACAACAACGAAAAATGGCAGCAGGACTTCCGGAACAAGCGTGCCGGTCGCGATGAGATACGCAACAATGGCGGCGAGACCGGCAGCGGCAGCGTTTGCCGGCCGGATGATCCTGATGAGACCTGCGATACTCATTGCATAGTCCTTGCCATTCCAGATAGATAAAATGCAGAGAAAATTACGGGCGAGGGGGGATTTGAACCCCCGGCGTTCAGCTTAGGAGGCTGACGCTATGTCCGGGCTAAGCCACTCGCCCTGCTCATATCCATTGCAGGGGAATATGTATAAGTTTTGCGCGCTGCAACAGATGTGAGAAATGGAACTGATCGAGGCCACAGAGGGAAAGACCACCGTTCTTATACCGGTGCAGGATGATACTACCCAGTTCCCGCCAGGATCCGCCCCGATCTTTTTTAACCGTCGTATGGAACTGAACCGCGACCTCACGGTTCTGCTTCTCTCAATCCTGAAGCCTTCTGACTACCTGGATGCCATGGGGGCTACCGGTATCCGGGGCATACGGGTGGCAACCGAATGCAGGATACCGGTCACGATCAGTGACCGTGAGCCTTCAGCCATCGGACTCATAACCCGCAACAGGGACCGTACAAATCCAGACATCGAGGTTATCGAACGGGACGTCAACGCCCTGTTATCCGAGCGCTCGTTCGATGCTGTTGATCTCGACCCGTTTGGCACACCCGCGTGGGTGATCGATGCCGCGATCCGGGGCACCCGCCGGTTTCTTTTCGTTACTGCTACGGATACCGCTCCTTTGTGCGGAGCGCACCTCAAGGCGGGGATACGACGGTATGGTGCGGAGCCGATGAATACGGAATACCACAGCGAAGTCGGCCTGCGCATCCTGCTTGGATTTGTGGTCCGGGAAACGGTCAAATACGATCGCGGGATCGAGCCGCTCTTCTGTTATGCCCGGGAGCATTTTACACGTCTTCACCTCCGTATCCTCCGTGGCGCAAAAGCTGCAGATGAAACCCTTGCACATATCGGTTTCATCTACCAGTGCAAAAAGTGCTCGTACCGAGAGGAACAGGCAGGGCTTCATGCCGAATCGCACAAATGTCCGCTCTGCGGTGAGCCGCTGTACCCGATCGGCCCGGTCTGGCTTGGCAGCATCCGGAAAGACGGGATTGCTTTAGAACTCAGACAAATCGCCGATACGATGGACCTCGGGTCAAAAAAGGATTTGGCAAAACTGCTGGATGCCTGCGCAGAGGAACTGCCAACATCATCATTCTATGATTACCACGTGCTGGCAAAACGACTGGGATGTTCCCCGCCAACGATAACCACCGTGATGGAACGGATTAAAAAGGAGGGGTATGCGGTGAGCCGCACCCATTTCTCCGGGTATGGCATCAAGACCGAAGCGCCACTTCAGGTTATTCTGGACGCGATCAGTGCTCCGCAATGATCGTCAAGAGATCCGAGTCGATGAGTTTATGGCTCAGGCCGACCCTCTGGCCGGGGTGCTTGACAGATTTCCCCCAGATCCGGGCATAGCGGAACTTCTGGGCAAAGTCCCGGTGGAGCTTGGTACAGACATCCTCGACTGTACTGCCATTCCTGATGATGAGTGGTTCCTCAAGATCTGCCTCGCCACCATGGGGTTTAAGGTAGACCCGCATGAAGCCGAGACAGTCATAGATAGCATCTTTTGTTTCTTCGAGGTGATACCCGGAGGCGGCCGAGATCATGAGCGGAGGGCTGCCGAACCGTCCGGTAATGTCATGCTCAATCTCAAGGTAACGCTCCTTGTCCACGAGATCGACCTTGTTTACCGCTATGAAAGCCGGGACGTACACCCGGTTACCCTGGATGGCATCGATGAGATCGTCCTGTGTCGCGTTCCCGCGGATCAGGATATCGGCGTTCATCATCTTGCTCTCGGCAAGGATCGACCGGACTTCCTCGATATTGAGGTCGAGCGTCCCCACGGCATTGAGCCGTACGCCGCCATGGGAACTCTTCTTGATGGTGATGTCGGGTTTTGGGACATTGATGCGGATACCGGCATCGTAGAGTTCCTTGATGAGCACATCGAAGTGTCGCTCGTTGAAGACATCCACGAGAATGATGACGATATCTGCCCCGCGGACTACCGCGATGACTTCCTTTCCCCGGCCTTTGCCCATCGCAGCACCGGCAATGAGACCGGGGATATCGAGAAGCTGGATCCTTGCACCCTTGTGTTCAAGGGCACCGGGAACGACGGTGAGAGTCGTAAACGCATACGCCCCGACAGCGCTCTCAGTGCCGGTCAGTTTGTTCATGAGGGTACTTTTACCCGTTGACGGGAAACCCACGAGAACCGCTGTGGCATCCCCGGACTTTTTCACCGAGTAGCCTTCCCCGCCGCCACCGGCTTTCATGGCACGGTTGACCGCATCATCCTTGAGGCGTGCGATCTTTGCCTTCACCCTGCCGATATGCTTTGAGGTAGCCTTGTTGTACGGAGTCTTGACTAACTCGTCTTCAAGCTCCTTGATCTGTTCTTCAAGACTACTCATTCCTATATTAATCCCCCCACGTCCGAGATATAGTTGTTCATCACCGGAAAAACAGATTGGAGCTGTAACGGAACCGGGAAAAAACCCACCCGGCCTGCATTGGGAGTCCGGTACCTGATTTTCTTCTGAACGGCAGGAGCCGGATATGTTCCGGGATCGCACAATATCTTAATGTGATTATTCTACTCTCTCGTCATGAAATAGACCGGTTTTTTTAAGAGGCTCCGAAGAGCATACGTAAAAAACTATAAGTAAAAATATCGCCCATTTAAGTGAGCAACTCTGCTGCTATAGTGTAGTCCGGCCAATCATGCGGGCCTCTCACGCCCGCGACTGGGGTTCGAATCCCCATAGCAGCACTCCTTTTTAAGAGTTTTTACATAGCACGGAACCGTTTTACAACGATATCCATGCCCTTTTTCTTGATCTCGACCTTAATCTTCTTGTCTTTATACTTGATTTCGTGGATGCCGGTCTTTCCAGATGCAACAAGACGTTCCAGGGCGAGCATGTCAGCCCTGTGCATTCTCTTGAAATCGTCACCTTCATAGATCACTTTTACCATTGTATTCCTCCATTAACCCGATACACCGGACAATTGACCAGAGCGCTTATCAATTTTATGCGATGCGTGTTTCGACCCACATGTACAACTATTACCCCGATTCAAGCGCATTTTCGTCGTTTTTCGACCAAAGGGTTAAATAACGTATCCCGGCATATCCGTATATGAAGAGTTATGGGCAGAGAGAAGATCAAGGTACCTGGAAAAGTCTATGATGAGTTAATCGCTCTCAAGCGAGAGATCCATTTCACGCTCGAACTTGCAGACACGATAAAAAAAGCAGAAGACCGCGGGTATATGAACGCTGCTAACTGGATACGGCAGAACGAGAATGCATACAAGGTAGGATTCACGTGGGGATTCGAGGCGGATAATAATACACCGCAGGGAACCCTTCGTGACATTCCCGCTCCCGAAGCCCCCATAAAGAAACGGACCATTTCCCGCCCGATCGATACCATGGAGCCCCGCAGCAGCAAGAAATCATCCAGGTCGGGCAAATCCGGCGGCGTCGTTGCCGGCATTAAAAACTGGCTTGGAAAATACTTCTGACCCTTTTTTGCCATATCCATGGGTTTTTCCCGCATATCAGGCAAAAGGGATAATTTATCCGGCGTTGACAATACTCCATGCCCACTTGTGAAGACTGTATCAGTTATGTGCCCCGCACAACAGATACCGGTGAATGCAGGACAAACGGCCCCGTACCACCGGGCCGGGACAGCGAACGGTGCCCGTCCCGCACGTTTATTCCAAAGGCCGGAAAATAAGTATTTCAGGATAGCCTGCCATGACACGCGAATTTGACGAGAATGACATTGCCATATTAAAGAAACTTGCACCGGAATGCGGAGACCTGGCCTGCTCGGGATCCGGCCATATGTTCCAATCCATCCTGCCCCCGGTCTCCAACCATTTCTCAGAGGACTGTGATGATTTCACCCGACGTATCAGCCTCCTGACTGATGAGGAGCTGGTCTATCTTGTCGGGATGATAGAAAAGGGCAAGGAGAGCATGGGGTGCATGCCTGTCGAAGATGTCGAAGCATTCGTTCATCTTGTCCACGACCGCCTCTCTCCGGATGAGGCGCAGAGGGTCATCAGGGCCTACGAATCCGGGTACGAATGTGAACACTAAATGACCCGCCCGGATACCAGATGACCGCGTTATCCCCACTTTTAACAAAACTGCGGGATACAACAGTTAAGAAGCGCCTGGAGGCGGCACGGGAACTGGGCAGGTCCGGCAATACCGCGGCGATAGCCCCGCTGGGTGCTGCTCTTTCTGACCCGCATCCCGGCGTCAGGACCGAAATCGCCGGAGCGCTCGGGCGTCTTGATGATTCAGCCGCTTTACCATTTCTTCTTGCAGCACTCGATGATACTGAACCGGACGTCCGCGCTGCTGCCATTGCTGCCCTTGGCAGGATCGGGGATCCGGCTGCAGCCGGTGCGCTCATTCCCTGTCTCAGGGACAAAGCAGTGGTTGTCCGGATAGGGGCTTGCTCCGTGCTTGGAAAACTTAAGAGTAAACGGGCGGTTCCGGCGGTTGAGTCCCTCCTCGACGATCCGTTCTCTGATGTGCGGGAAGCTGCTGAGATTGCACTCCGCAGGATACACTGATACAGGCAGGGTAGTTCACCGGTAAATTGCCATCGGGCACGGGTGTGGTTTTACCAGCCCGTATCCCCATAAACGGTCTTTTATTCTGAAGAATCATATCCCTGATAAGCGAGGTGAGGGATCCTGCCCCCGGTCATCGAAGCAACGGATTTGAAAAAAACCTACGGCACTACCATTGCGGTAAATGGCATTCACTTCACCGTCAAAAAAGGAGAGATCTTTGGCTTCCTTGGACCAAACGGCGCCGGGAAGACCACAACTATGAAGATGATCACCTGCGTCTCGCCACGGACCTCCGGCACCCTGAGGGTTCTTGACCGTGACCCGGAAACCGAACCTGCGGCAATCAAGGCACGGCTCGGGGTTGTCCCGCAGGAGACCAACCTTGATGTGGACTTTACCTGTCATGGTAATCTCGTAACCTATGCAGGCTATTTTGACATTTCCGGCAATGAAGCCAGCAGAAAAGCGGACGAACTATTGAAATTTGTCCAGCTGCAGGACAAGCGCGATGTCCTCATCGACAAGTTATCAGGAGGAATGAAACGCCGCCTGATCCTTGCCCGGGCGCTCGTGAACTCTCCCGACCTGCTCATCCTTGACGAGCCCACGATCGGGCTCGACCCGCAGGCACGGCACTTGATCTGGGAGCGGCTCAAACTCCTGCAGGCACAGGGCAATACGGTTGTTCTGACCACCCATTATCTTGATGAAGCCGAACGTCTCTGCGACCGGCTCGTCATCATGGACAACGGCAGGATCTTAGTCGAAGGGGCGCCTGCAGATCTCGTAAAACAGTATGTGGGTGACGAGATTGTCGAAGTTGAGAGAAGCGATGAGATCCTTGCCTGCCTCAAAAAAACCGAAATCGGATTCGAAATCTTCGGGGATACGGTCCAGATCGTTACGGTCTCTGCACGGGAAGTTGCCCGAATCCTGTTTGAGAACTGCCAGCCTAAAAAGATGCTCACCCGCCCGGCCACGCTGGAAGATGTGTTCTTAAAACTGGCCGGCAGGACCCTGAAGGAATGACCATGCCAACACTCTTTGCAATTCCACGGATTACCCGGCGGACATGGAAGGTCTGGTACCGCAACCTTGTGGTCTTTGTCAGGACCTG
>CAZMCL010000015.1:0-9732 GCA_964564375.1 uncultured Methanoregula sp.
AATCACCGCCCGCTGCTGTTCTCCGCCAGAGAGGTCGCTTATGGCCCGGTCGGCGAGATGTGCGATTCCCATTGTTTCAAGCGCTTTATCCGCAAGCACAGTGTCTGCAGCACTGAATGTCTTGATGATCCCAGGTTTCCTGCCAAGCAGACCGGAGAGGACCATTCCCCGGACACTGATTGGATAACTGAAATCAAAGGTCCGCAGCTGGGGGACATAACCGATAAGGTGCCTGTTCTCGCTGGGGGGACCGCCAAGGATACGGATGGTTCCACGTTCCGGTGGGATGAGCCCGAGGATTACCTTGAGGAGGGTGGTCTTACCGCCCCCGTTTGGACCTATGATGGCAAAGACATCCCTTTTAAAGATCTTGAGGTTTATATCCTCAAGAACAACCTCCCCATTTTTGTAAAGCCATATGTTTTTAACTTCGATAACCGGTTCTTCCGCCATGATACTGTCAGCCCCGTGTGAATGCCTCCAGGGCATTCCTGATATTTTTCAGATAATCTTCTTCCAGCGGGTCGACCAGCGCCACGCTGCCACCTATCTCCCGGGCGATCACATCTGCGCTCTTGGTACTGTATTCCGGCGATGCAAAGATGACCGTGATATTATCTGCCTTTGCCTGATGTATGAGTTTTTCTATCCCTGCCGGGGATGGGTCCTTGCCATCCGTCTCAATGGGTATCTGGACGATGCCGTAATCGCAGGCAAAATACGACCATGCCGGGTGGTACACCATAATGGTACCGATCTGCTTTTGGGAGATCTCGCGGGTGATCTCTGCATCAAGTGCATCAAGTTCCCTGAGGTAGGCGTCAGTGTTGGCCCGGTATTCTGCCTCGTTCGATGGATCTGCCTGGGCAAGACCCTGACGGGTGTTCTCGACCATGATTCGGGCATTTTTCGGAGAGAGCCAGATATGGGGATCGATACTGGTTTCCCCCTCCCCGGCATCCTGCCCTGCACCCGTTTCCTTATCTTCATGGTAGCCGGTAATCAACGGAACACCTGCAGAACTGTCCACAACCGTCATATGGGGATTCACTCCGGCAAGTTTGTCCATCCATGCCCGTTCAAACTCGATACCCGATCCCACTTTAACATACACGGAAGCGCTGCTGATATCCTCCAGCTGCTTCGGCGTGGGTTCGTGGGTATGCGGGCTTGCCCCTGGGGGAACGAGAACGATGACCCGGGCACGGTCACCCGCAATACGCTCAACAAACTGTTTCTGCGGCAGGATTGTCACGGCAACCGTGAGATGTGTCGTCCCATCAGCGGCAGGCGCCGCAGTCTCCTGCTGCCGGACACACCCGGCTGCCATGAGCAGCATTACGATTCCTGCCACCACACAGATTGTCATGATCCGGAGGTCATGTTCACTCCGTCCTGCCCGCTTCTTACCTGTCCGCATCCCGCTCACCTGAATTTGGAGCCCGTCCAACTTTTTCTTTTTCATAAGGTATATGCCCTTATCAGCGATTTTCAGTACGGGGTTGCGGCCGCTGGTTCCCTGGCAAGACAGTCCTCGTCATGGGTGATCTCCCCGCAGACGCCCTGTCTGGGGTGTCCCATGAAATGGCAGATACGGTCGATTGCGTCCTTGGAGACCTGGCTTTCGAACCGCGAGGCCTCGCGGCAGGCCTCCTTTGGCGGGAGCCCGTTCCTGAAGAGCATAAGGCTGAGTATGCGGTGCCGTTTGATGAGAAATTCTGCATACTGCTTTCCGGTATCGGTCAACGTGACGCCGTGATAGGGGATATGCAGGATATAGCCTGCAGCGGAGAGCTCGGTTATGGTTTTTGTTATCGTTGAGGGATCAACGCTGAATGCCGATGCAATATTGGAGGTCCTGATCGTTCCTCCTGTCTCGAATATAAATTTAAGATAATCCACTTTCCGGGCAGAGAGAGCAAGGCCGCACTCGGGTTCCATGCGGCATTGTATGCAGGTATGGCTGAAAAAAGTTTGGTATCTGCCCAAATATGGGAAAATGGCCCGGACCCCCGGAACCCCGGGAATTATTTTTCACCGGGTATACGGCAAACATCCCTGTTGAAGGGCCCGGTCATTCAATCGTACGCAAGCCGGATATTCTCATCCGCAAGTGTCGGCGCGATTATGTCTTTCCATGCTGCCGAATCCCACGAGCCAAGTTTCTTGTGGGTTGTATAATATTTCTGGGGTATCGGGTGCGTGCCTACGACAACGTCCATGCCGTATTTTTCCTTTATAAACCGGGAAAAATAAGAAATCCGTGGACATGGTGGATATCCGACAACCAGGCCGGTGGCAAGGTGAATGACCTCCGCTCCATTGTTCTTCATTTCCTGCGGAACGTACTCAACGTTCCCGCCCGGACACCCATTGCAGGTGGCAAACCCTACCAGTTCAACCTCTTTTCCCTTATACCGTTCAAACGCACCTTCGCGATTGCGCAGTGCACGCAGGCACTTGCCTCCGGCACAGGTCCGGTACCTGTCGCAGATGATAATCCCCAGTTTAATTGCATCACCCATGGACAAATCTCCTAAAAACCACCTTTTCGGGTAGTACGTATTGAACTGACTAACCAAAAATACTGCGTCTGTCCCCGCACCAGCGGAAATACGGGTTTTTCGCTCAATCCCCCTGTCAGCATAACGCGCTCTCAACCGAACTGAATATATAAAAAAGAATAGTATTCCCAGTCTACCCCTTATCGGAAAATTTTTCACTCATTCTTTTTAAACGGTGGCAAGGGAAAAGAAGTGTGAATGCTATTCCCTCCCGGCAGATAACCGGGTACAATAGTGTTCAGGCATCCGATACCATTTGGAGAATCAGCATGAGGCATCCTATTATTGACGACCTGATAGCCAGCCTGCCCGATGATAATATACCTGTACGTTCCGTGATTGTTGGAGCGCACTGGATTGCGGTATGCAGCCGTCATTGCGGTCTTGCCACAACCATCATCGGTGATAAGCCGCACGATCACACCACGGTCGTGCGTAATGCGGGCTTCCTGCACAACCAAAGCGCACGGGAACTGGCCGAACTGGCCCGATCTGACAACCCGCTGGAAGCAGGTATTGGTATTGCCGCGATCAACTCGCTCCTTGATGCGGATGAAAAGGATGCAGTCGAGATCAACGCATCTGAAGTCTTAATGAAACAGGGCAAAGGGAAGAACGTGGCGCTCGTAGGGCATTTTCCTTTTATCCCGCGTCTCCGTAAATCCGTAGGCAATCTCTGGGTAATCGAGCAGTATCCAATAGAAGACGATCATCCTGCTTCTTCAGCTTCAGAACTGATTCCCAATGCAGATATTGTAGCACTTACCGGTAGTGCACTCATTAACCATACGATGGATGGTCTCCTTGACTTGTGCCGGCCGGAAACTCTGGTCATGCTTCTTGGGCCCACAACGCCGCTTTCACCGGTGCTGTTTAATCACGGGGTGAATATCATCGCCGGTTCGCGGGTCATTGATGAAGACGCTGTGCTGCATGCCATCGGACAGGGTGCAACATTCCAGCAGGTGAAGGGTGTGCGCCTGCTGACATTCACCCGGACCGATGCGTCCCTTGTCTGACAAGGTGAATAGGGCATACCTCTGTGCCCGTGCCGGATGCCTGCAACATGCTGTCCGGTGATGGATTTTATACCCCAAACCCATCTCTTAACGGGACTTTTAAAATTACCAGGTATTTACCAATTATGTTGTATAATCCCGGATCGGGAATTATCGATTATTAACAGATTGCTGGATGAAGATTCCCAGATCATCTGCCTCTGTCCGTACGGTCTCAATTCCCCCGTCAGCAAAAACATATCCCGGCCCCTTTCCCGCAAGATCCTCCCGGGTTACGATAATGTCGGGCTTGAAGGTTACTAAAAAATTTGCAACCGTTATTCCTTTTCCTTTATCCACCATTTGATGTGGGTTCGCAATCACTTCGGTCCGCTTTACCGTTCCGCTCAATGATTCAATATCAACAATAGCAAAATAGGGAGCCTCCCCAAAATGGTCGCTGATCGATCCCGCGTGATCTGCAAGTGCAACCACGTACCGCACTATTGTTGTATTCGGGGGCTCATAATGCAGAACCGTATGATCCACATTTGGAACTGCCCGCTTAATCTCCCGCTCTATACGCTGACTTATCTGGTGTGCACGTTCAAGACCTGAAGCCCTGAGTGCAATATCAGCCTCGACAAAAACGTATCTCCCCGAATTTCGTCCCATGATCTTCCGTATTTCCACAACCGCAGGATCCTGTAAGATGGTCGAGCGTATAGTGTCAAGCATCTCTATGTCGATGGAAGCATCGAGCAGCACCCGCATGCCGTTCACCAGGATTCCCCATCCTGCTTTAACGATAAGGATTGCAACGATTATTGCCGCAACCCGGTCAACCGGCAACTGGATATACTGCCCTAAAAGACCCAGAAAAACAACTGTTGAAGCAAGCACATCGGAAGTAAAATTTTTTCCGTCCGCAATAAGGCCGGGAGAATTGAACTGCGTTCCCATGCGGACTTCGTACCGGCCGAAAAGGAACGGAACAAGGATCAAAGCTGCAACCAGAACAAGCACCCACCCGCTGAACTCGTGAATCTCTGATACGGAAAAAAGGGCATGGTACACAATCTCGTATGCTGTGCCAAATAACAAAAGGGCAATGACAACCGCAACGAAATTTTCCACTTTGTACATCCCGTAGGGAAAACTGCTGCTCTTCCTTTGCGAGATGATGAGGCCTAGGATGAGCGCTCCAGACCCGATGATATCGATAAATGAGTGAACCGCATCGGCTGCAAGCGAGAGGCTTCCTGTGGAGTATGAAAGGACGAGTTTTATGAGTACCAGACCGGCGTTTACCAGCAGGGAATACATTGCCACCCGGACAAGGATCTTGGTCTCTTTTGGATCGCCAGCAGTCATAATTATCCTGTTTTTATTGTGCTTTGGTGTTTACCATTCAATTAAGTGTTGTCTTTATTATATTGTCCTTACTGGCTGTTTTGGTGGTTGCCCGGTCCAATGCACTTAATAAGATGTGAATATATATTCATAACTTGAGGTGAAACAGATGCCAGGATTTGATGGAACCGGCCCGGGCGGGTATGGACCCGCTACAGGAAGGGGCATGGGCCCCTGCGGCAGAGGTATGGCTTATGGCAGAGGTATGGCTTATGGCAGTGGATTTCGACGGGGCTTCGGCAGAGGCCGGGGTTTTGGACCGGGATTTTACGGGAACTATATTGAACCCGAACCCTTAAGCAAGGAAGCAGAAAAGCAGTTGCTTGAAGCTGAACTCAGGCGCATTGAGGCAGAAAAAACTGAAATCCAGAAACGGCTAACCTCTTTTGAGTAATGCCGGGAAGAAGACGTTGCAGGAGGGTGGGCCAGAAGCCCGCCTTTACTGCATTCGGGCCACCAGTTATTAGCGGTAAAGTACAGGAAGAGGCTATCCTCTCTATTGATGAGTTTGAAGCGGTAAGGCTCAAGGATCTGGAAGGGCTCGACCAGAGTGAATGTGCTGTAATGATGGATATATCCCAGCCGACATTTCACCGGCTGGTGATATCCGCCCGAAGAAAGATTGCCGATGCGCTGACGCACGGGAAGACTATCAAAATTCAGGGCGGCCATTACCGGTTATGAATCGGCATTATCGCGACTATTCTATTTTCGTAAAGACCCTTTTAAAAAACAATAAAATACCTGTGAGCCACAGGAAAAAACCTGAAGTAACTATTCTTCGTTGCCCAACCTGAACGAAGCGTTATATTACTCGCTCCGGCCTGTCAAGAACGATGCCCCGGATGCCTCCCGGAGGATTGTCAGTATCTCCCGAATACCGGGGGATAATATGGACATGGCAATGCATCACTCTCTGGTCTGCAGCTTTTCCAATGTTGATGACAATATTATATCCTGCAGGGGAGAATTTTTTATCCAGGATTTTTTTGCATTCAATAAGCATCTCCAAAAGGGAAGTTTGTTCTTCTGCGGTAGTATCAAAATACCCGGTCAGGTGGCGAAACGGAATTACCAGCAGGTGCCCGCGGGTAGCCGGAAATGCATCCCACCGCGCATACCACAATGCATTTTCAAAAACAATGTCGTTTTTATCCGGCAGACAAAAAGGACAGGGTAACAAATCCACTCTTTACACCTCATGGAAGTACGGGATTTGTTTGCTTATCCCCGCAGCATTTTTCAGCAAAAATCTTCTGGAAGGAAACTGATCCCGGAGTGTTTGTTTCCATGCATGATAATTTTCCCGGTAGGGAATCTGGAAACATTGTAGTATTTGTGGGTGATGCATCCTTTAAATCCCCCCTTATCTCCTTTGGTTATCTACCATTATCCAAAAACCGGGTGCATCCGGGTATTATATCCGGATTTGGTGAGAGGAGTCCCCGGGAAAAGGCCGCAGCATAATCCGCTTGATATTTATACCAATACTGCCACAATTATTAGGTATACCTAAAGGTTCTGCAATGACACAGCCAGTATCTATGCTTGAAATTGGGAAACGTGCAGTTATCCTCCGACTGGAAGGTGGGTGCTTGTTCCAGAAAAAGATGGGTTCTATGGGGATTCGTGAACAAAAAACCATTCGGCTCGTGGCAAAGCACCCGTTCCATGGCCCTGTTGTTGTTGAGGTTGATGGAAGGGCAGTAACTCTCGGCCGCAGAATGGCAGAGCATATTATCACCGGGGATCCGGAATGAAAAAGATCGTGCTGATGGGAAATCCAAATGTCGGGAAGAGTGTGTTTTTCTCACGCCTGACAGGATCTAATGTTATCGCCTCTAATTACCCGGGCACGACCGTTGACTTTTCAAAAGGGAGGATGTGTCTGGGAACAGAAGGGCATGAGATCATCGACGCACCAGGAACATACTCGCTCGACCCCTCCAACAAGGCAGAAGAGGTCGCCCGTGATATGTTCAACCAGGCAGACCTCATCATCAATGTCATTGATGCAACCAACCTTGAACGGAACCTGTACCTGACGCTTCAGATCCTGGAACAAAAAAAACCCGTCATCCTTGCCCTGAATATGTGGGATGAGGCAGCTCACACGGGTATTTCCATTGACCTTGAAAAACTCGAGCATGATTTAAAGATCCCAATAGTCCCGACTGTTGCACTGAGCGGGGAGGGCATTTTCAACCTTATATGTCGTATTGACGAAGCATGTCCCGCAGAAGCGATTACTCCGATGAGTGAAGATGATCGCTGGATAAAGATCGGGGAGATCATCAGGGACGTGCAGCACGTCACACACCGCCACCATACCCTGCGTGACTGGATTTCCGAAGCAACGATCCGGCCGCTCACCGGTTTCCCCATCGCATTGGCCGTGATTTTTTCTGCACTCTGGCTTGTCAGTTTTATTGGAGAATTCCTCATCACGTATATCTTCGATCCACTTTTTGAACTCTATACGCCGTTTGCCATGGACCTCAGTACATGGCTCGGCCCCGGGTTCCTGCAGGCATTGCTCATTGGAAATCTCATCGATGGCCAGATTGATTACGTCCAGTCCATGGGGTTGCTGACGACGGGTATTTACGTTCCCTTTGCCATGGTGCTCCCCTATATTGTTGCATTCTACTCGGTCCTTGCGATCTTTGAAGATTCAGGATACCTGCCGCGGCTTGCAACCCTCACCGATACAATCTTCCACCGGTTTGGCATGCACGGGTTTGGCATTATTCCGGTATTTCTGGGGCTCGGGTGCAATGTCCCGGGCGTACTTGCGACAAGGAGCCTTGAGACAAAAAAGCAGCGGTTCATTGCTGCAACCCTTATTGCGATCTCCGTCCCCTGCATGGCAAAGAATGCCATGGTGTTTGGTATCCTTGGCTCGTATGGCATGGGTTACGTTGTCCTGGTATTTGCCACGTTGTTTATTGTATTCGTCGCATCGGGT
Organism: uncultured Methanoregula sp.; assembly: GCA_964564375.1. GTDB lineage: Archaea > Halobacteriota > Methanomicrobia > Methanomicrobiales > Methanospirillaceae > Methanoregula. Next base: position 7,944 of record CAZMCL010000015.1, read on the forward strand.
CTTATCCTGAACCGGCTCATCAAAGGGGACAGCCCGGAAATCTGCCTTGAGATCCCCCCCTATCGCAAACCGGATACTGTCACGGTAATTAAGAAAACATGGATGCGGATCCGCTGGTTCCTTGCGGAGGCTATCCCGTTCCTTTTTCTCGGAGTACTCCTCATCAATATCCTCTACACGGTTGGGATTGTCGACTGGCTGGGCACCATTTTTGCTCCGGTAATGCAGGGGCTGTTCGGTCTTCCGAAGGAAGCCACAACAGCGCTCCTTATCGGGTTCCTGCGAAAGGATCTTGCCGTCGGAATGCTCCTCCCTCTCGGTATGTCCCCGATGCAACTGGTAATCGCAACAACACTCCTCACGGTCTATTTCCCGTGCGTCGGCACCTTTGCAGTGATGTTCAAGGAACTAGGGGTAAGGGGTATGATCATGGCAACGGGTTTCATGGCAGTAACTGCACTGGTGGTTGGGACAATCATGAGAATTGTATTACTTGGTATATGAGGTGACGGGAGATGCGGCACAAGACGGTTGAGGAATATATCGAAACAATCTTTGTTCTTGAGCAGAGGAACGGGCGTGCACAGACAGGAATGCTTGCAGCGCAGATGGGGGTCAAACCCCCCTCCATTACCGAGATGCTGCAAAAGCTTGAGGGTGCGGGACTGATACATTACGAGTCGTATAATGGTGCAACCCTCACTCGTTCGGGAAGAAAAATGGCGCGGGAGCTCATGCAGAAACACCGTGTCATTGCCGACCTTCTGGAGATCCTCGGGATTGATAAGGAAGTGGCTGAAGTCGATGCTTGCCAAATCGAGCACCATGTCAGCTCACAAACCGTGAAGCGCCTGGAACAGTTTGTGGAATTTGCCCGCAACGATGCAGAGATCACGGAATCGATACGCCGGTTCCGGTCAATAGAATCGTGAGAAGAAAAAAGGATCTGCAGGCAAATCTCCTGTTTTTCCCCCGCTCACCGGTCCGCGTATTCCAGCTGCAGCCCCACGCCGGTCTCCTGCAAAGGTGCTACCTGCGCAAGGGCGAATTTGGCTGAAAGCGATGTGCAGTGGCATGCATGGAGTGCGGCCAGGTTCTGGCCTTTGATGTACGCAAGCGTCCCGTCCAGCTGCGGACCTGCAGCGCGGAGGTGGAGCCCGCCAACGATGTCGTGCACACGGGACTCCCCGCAGACCTTCCTGGCATACTCTACAGTATTACAGATCCCGGCATGGGCGCAACCCGTGATGACCACGAGCCCGTCGCGGCTTCGGAAAGCAAGGGAGGTGTCATCAAGGATCCGGTCTTCTTCTATCGTCCCGTCAGGCAGCACGATGCGCCGGGGGCCGGGATCGGAAACCTCAAAGGGGAATCTCCGTTCAATCTCTCCGAGGAAGAAGAGGTTGGGCGTGAGATTTACCGGACCTGCTGACAGCCCCAATGTCATGGCCCTCTGCACCGCGTCTGATGTGAGGATAGAACCATTGTCGGAAATGGGCTGCTTGGGGCGGGGGAGGAAGCAGCGGGGGTGGGCGATGAGCCGCGGGATCCGGTGCGTTGTCTCTTCGATTTTCGCTTCCATGAACCGGTGGAGAAGGTGCCAGAGCCCCCCGGTGTGGTCGAAGTGCCCGTGAGACAGAACAATATAGTCGAGGTCCAGGAGATCGATCTGCATCTTTTCTGCATTAACAAGGAACGCGCCAGAGTATCCCGTGTCAAAAAGGATCCGCTTTCCCTCCACCTCAAAAAAAGTGGAAAAGCCATGCTCTGCAACAAACATCCGGTCAAA
>CAZMCL010000015.1:9742-13985 GCA_964564375.1 uncultured Methanoregula sp.
AGGATTGTGGCTCTCATTTATTTCCCTTCATCGTCATCCGGTTTCTGGCAGATTGCATAAAATACACCCCGCTCCATCCGCTTCGATGTTACCTCCCCGGCTCGTTCCAGCGTGCCGAGTATCTTTGCTACCTCCCCTCCACTCATACCGGTTGTACGGACAAGGTCTTCAACGGTTGAAGGTCTCCTGCACAGCGTTGCCCGTATCATATCTGCTGCCGCGGTTTTTTCCTGCGCCGCGGAAAGTCCTGAAGGCCTTTGGCCTGTTACTCTGATGTCCGGCCGGTCAAGAATCCTGCTTACCCGTTCCAGTTCAGGAACGGATGCTGCCTCAACCCATCCATCTGCAGGGGGTCTGTCAAGCGTGTTGAGCTGGACAGAATCCGGATTAATCCGGTCGATGGCAGTTTTGAGCGCGGCTAATTCCTCATCTGTGGTATTCACCCCGGGGATAACGAATACTTCGAGCCAGAGGGCTCCCTTATACATGGTACGGAACTGCACCATTCCATCGATAATCTCTTCAATCTTCAGCGAGGGGTGGGGGTTGTGGATGCGCTCAAAGGTATGCTGGGATGCTGTGGTAAGGGTAGGGATAACCCGGTCAGCAGGAAGGAGTTCCTCGCGTACATCCTTTCTTGTCAGAAGACTGCCGTTCGTCAGGACACTTAAGGTGTATTCCGGATAATCACGTTTCACTCCTGCGATGACTGGCCCAAGCGACCGGGCGAGCGTAGGCTCACCGGAACCGGCAAGTGTGATTGAATCAAGGCGTGGATGGGATGAAAGAACGCTAAAAAGTTCGGTGAGTATCTCCTCCGCAGGGAAAAAGTCCTGCCGGGAAATGGTTTTGTTGGTGGTATGTCCGCATTCGCAATAGGCACAATTGTACGAACAGGTCTTGAACGGAATGAGATCAATACCGAGCGAGAGCCCGAGCCTGCGGGAGAGGACAGGGCCAAAGATATGTTTTTTCGTCATGTCAATCCTTGCAGCGTCTTAAAATGCCCTTGGTTATTCGGGAGAATCCCCCGGTTCCGGTGTGGTGATACGGGGGCAGATGCCGCCTCCGCTCTTCGGGCATAGCTTCTCGTTCCGGCGCGGACAATCACCTTCGAGCCGCCGTGTGCACGCTTCCATCTGGATGGTTTTCCCATTAATGAGGGCATCGGCAATCTTGCGGTGTGCTTCATGTATATCACGCCAGACCGTCTTTCGGGAAACGCCCAGGACTTCGGCAGCCTGCTCCTGTTCCATCTGCTGCACATCAATAAGGCTCAGGACTGCCATCTCTTCTGGAAGCAACGAGACCACCTCGCCCTGCTGGTCAGAGTCGCACTGTGGCGCAAAACACCGCGCGGATGGCCCCCCTTCAAGCGACCGGTTTATCCGGGGTCTGCCCCTTCGCCTGCAGAACTCCCCGTTATCCCCGATGGTTGCCAAGATGCTTCAGCTCCTCTTCAAGATTATCTGCCAGTATTTGAATGGCTTGCGCTGCGGGAGATGGCCCTGCCTCGGTAAGGGGAATCCCTGCACGAACTGAGTCGATGACCGCGGGATCGAACGGAATCTTTCCAATTAAGGAAACGCCCTCCACATGGCACCAGGACTCTATCTCTTTTGTTAAGGATAAATCCAGGTCGTAACGGTTGACGGCAACAAAAATACGGGGCCGGAACTGGCGGCAGACTGCCACCACCCTCCTGAGATCGTGGAGCCCCGAAACACTTGGCTCGGTGACAATAAGCACGGCATCCACACCACTGATAGTGGAGATGAGCGGACAGCCGGTACCGGGCGGACCGTCGATTAAGAAAAGGTCACACTGCCCGTCACGTTCAAGTGCGGTTTTTTTAACGGCATGGACAAGCAGCCCGGAATTGCCTGCTCCCGGTACGAGGCATGCATGCACGAGATGTTCTCGTCCGGCCTGTGAATATTTGATCTCACCGGTCTGTCGGGGCTGCATGGTGACCGCATCAGCAGGGCAGACAACCGTGCACACAGCGCACCCTTCGCAGCGGATCGGGATCACGCGGTATGAATCGGCCACCTGCTCGATGGCATCGAACCGGCAGTGCGCCTCGCACTCCCCGCACTGCACGCAGAGCGTGGGGTCGATGAACGCTGCTTTCATCCCCATGAACGGATCCGTTTGTAGCAGGCGGGGGCTCAGGAGGAGCTCAAGATTTGCCGCGTCCACGTCGCAATCTGCAAGTACAATGGTTCCTTTGAGCAGTTGGGAGAGCGCAGCGGTTACCATTGTTTTTCCCGTACCCCCTTTGCCGCTGATGACTGCAAGCCGGATCATTATTCTCCTCCTGCGAGTGTTCTGCACTTGAGAAAAAGGGCGTAGAAGTCCTTCTGCCATTCGGGTCGCGCCCGACAAAGGATGTCGCCCCTGCTCTGGATTGCGGCAATTTCGCGGTCGAAGGGGATTGTCATCATGACATCAAGATCATGATCGGTGCAGAACCTGATGGTTTCCTCATCCTTCCCGTCACTCCGGTTGATGACAACGCCGGCAGGTATGCCCAGCCGGGCGGTGACGTCAACAGCAAGTCGCAGGTCATGCAGCCCGAACGGGGTTGACTCCGTGACAAGGATGCAGGCATCGCACCCTTCCAGTGCTTCAACAACCGGGCAGGAAGTACCCGGTGCGGTATCCAAAATTACTCTGGAATCGCCGGATGCCTCCTTCTTGGCCTCCCTGATAATGGGGACAGCAAGCGGGATTCCCGCATCCAGAGTTCCCGTGACAAGTTTCAGGCCGGACAGCGGTGAAGAAACGGAAAGCGTTCCAATCTTTTTTGGCACTTCACGGATCGCTTTTTTTGGACAGATCAGCGTACACCCTCCACAGGAGTGGCAGAGCTCGGGAAAGAAGAGGACGCGATCGGGCAGTACGGTGAGTGCGCCATACTGGCAGAACTCCCCACATTTCTGGCAGAGATCGCACGTGGACTCATCGACCACTGGTACCAGGACGGTAACGTCCCGTGTTGTCGCAAGTGCCGGGAAGAAGAGGTGGAGGTTTGGCTCCTCGACATCACAGTCTACAAGAGTAACCTGCCCGGTAAGCGAATGCATATACGCAAGATTTGCCGCTACCATACTCTTACCAGTGCCGCCCTTTCCACTTGCAACTGCAATTTTCATAGGATACCCTGCGATGCCGCCATCGGCCGCTTCTCATCTCTCTTAGCGTATTCTTACCCCTTGTTTCACTCTGAACGAACAAGGGTATTTTTTGTAAACTGCTCGAATGCGTCCTTTACCGACCCGCCGTGGTATGTATACATAGCAATCCCTGCGGCAGCAAGTGCCCCCCGCGCGTTCCCTCCTACCTGCCCGCTTATCAAAGCTTTGACATTGTGCGAAATCAGGATTTGGGCCGCCTTGGGACCAACGCCGCCCGCGCCATCGATATACGGGTTCTGGATTGCCTCAAAGGATCCGTTCTCGCTCTCAATAATAATAAAAAATGGTGCCCGCCCGAACCGGTCCTCTGCAGGTGATTCGAGTGTGGCGCCTTGTGCGGTAATACATAACTTCATGATCGTTCCCTTTTGATTATTACTCATATGCGCATAATCGTATAAATGTATGGATGCCGGCAGTGCAGGATCCAAAATCCATCGGGTCACTCCTGATCATCCCTTCTTATAGGAATAACATGTACCGCTGATGCCTTGAATGTTGCATATACCTGTCGTCCCGGTTCAAGGTGCAGGTCATGGCAGCTCTCGCGGGTGAGGAGTGCCGTAAGCGGGAACCCGACATCAAGGATAACCCGGATCGTGCTGCCAAAGGGGATGATCTCAGACACGGTTCCGCAAAGACAGTTGCGGGCGCTTGAGGAAAACGGTTCCTGCGATATAATCACATCCTCGGCATGGAGGGTGGCAACCACGTCCCCGAAGATTACGGAAGCGGCAAAGAAGACCGGCCCGGCACCGGTCGTGATCCGGGCAATGTTTCCGCTTCTTGAAGAATGCCCCCGGATGATATTACCGATGCCAAGGAATTCCGCAATAAACATATCTTCGGGATGCAGGAACACTTCTGAAGTCTCTCCGCTCTGGACAATCCGGCCCTCCCGCATGATCCCTATCCGGTCGGCAAGGGCAAAAACGTCATCAAAATGGTGTGTTATCTGGATGACCGTAGTATTCGTGAGCTTTCTGATACGGGAAAGTTCCATCTGCATCCGCTCCCGTGTCCTGCGGTCAAGAGCGCTCATC
>CAZMCL010000016.1:0-13849 GCA_964564375.1 uncultured Methanoregula sp.
TAGATTGCCTTCCGCGGTTTCATGCCCACTTCAAAGTTATTGGGCTTGATAACCGGGCAGACCGCATCGCAGTCACCACAGCCGTTGCAGCCGCCACCGACAATACCGCGTGCTGCGGCTTCCGTGGGGGTGAGCACACCGCGAGCCTTCTTGCGGATGGTAACATCGAAGTTGCCGATATACCCCTCAACCTCGCTGACTTCCGAATACGTGTAGAGCTCGATATTGGACTCTCGTCCGACATCCACCATCTTCGGTGTTAAGATACACTGCGAACAGTCGAGGGTCGGGAACGTCTTGTCGAGCTGGGACATGCGTCCACCGATACTGGTGTCAGCCTCAACAAGGTAAGTCTTGATCCCTGCTGCTGCAAGGTCAAGGGCTGCCTGCATACCGGCAACACCGGCGCCGACGACCATGGCTGCCTTTTCTACGGGCACTTTCTTCGGGTAGAGGTCCTCAAGGAGCGCTGCCTTTGCAACAGCGATCCGGACTGCATCCTTTGCCTTGTCGGTTGATCCTTCGCGGTCGTGCATGTGCACCCATGAGTTCTGCTCACGGATGTTTGCCATCTCGAACCGGAACGGGTTCAGGCCGCCTTCCTTGGTGGCTGTCCTGAAGGTCGGCTCGTGGAGACGGGGCGAACATGCTGCAACAACGATGCCGGTCAGCTTGTAATCCTTGATCGCCTTGTCAATTTTGCCTTGACCGGGTGTGGAGCACATGTACTGGTAGTTATCGACATATGCGACACCGGGAAGTGTGCTTGCATACTCCTGAACGGTCGGGATATCCATTGAACCGGCGATGTTGGTACCGCAATGGCATATGAAGACTCCGATGCGTGCTTCCTGCTTGGTGGTGCTGCCGACTGCGGCTGGTGCGGCTGCCGGTGCCTGCTTCTTGACTTGCTGTTTCACGGGAGCTACCTTCTTGGTGTCCTCTTTCTTGGACGTGGTTTTCTTGGTGGTTGCTTTCTTCTTTTCTGCCATCTTTACCACCTCACAGCACCTTCTGCAGGAATGACTCGCAGCTGATTCCATGGAGGTCGAGTGCAAGTTCCTGCGGGCTCATTCCCTGTGCAAGTCCGAGCAGCTCATTGTAGTGAAGGACTGGCAGGTTGTAGGAAGCGCCGAACTTTTCCTGAATTTCGATCTGACCGCGGTCAAACTGGAGCTGGCAGAACGGACAGACTTCGGTAAGTGCGTCTGCTTTTGCTTCTTTCAGGTTGATCATCTTCTCGTTGGTAATATCGAGTGAGTGGGCAATATCATAGCCCCGGACACCGCCACCGGCACCGCAGCACTGCATCTTGTTCCTGTACTGGATCGGTTCTGCCCCAAGGGCACCTACTAACTCTTCAATCCACATCGGGTTCTCGGTATCCCCGATACCCGGTGCCATCCATTCACGGTCTTTCTTCGGTTTTAAGAGGTGGCAACCATAGTGGACGGCAATGCGGGTTCCCTTGAGCGGGTTTACCACGCTGTCACGGATTTTCTGGATACCACAAATCTTGGGATCGTAGAGAAGCTCAGCAAGGTGGTAGACATTGGCAGTTCCCTTGAACTCCATATCGATCTCCTTTAATACCTCGTTGACTCCTTCGCGGAGGTCCTTGTTGTGCTTGAGCTTGTGGTTGACTTCCCATATGGACTTGTAGCAGCCGTTGCAGATGAGGGTAATGTCTGTTTTCATCTGCTCGGCAAGCACTACATTACGGGCGGCCATTGCATACCAGATATTCAGATCGATTGAACCAAAAGCGCCTGGTGCCGGACAGCAGCTTGCACCCTTGAGGGGGACGAGTTCCATGCCCAGTTTTGCTGAAGTCTTGATTGCGGACGCTTCAACGCCAGGATACCGGTTCGGTGCGATACAACCGAGGAAAAATGCGTATTTGTGCTTTGCTGTTTCTGCCATGGATCAGCCCTCCCTCTCTTTGATAATCCGATCAGCCCGGGCCTTCAGTCCGTAATGGTCAAGGATCTTCTGGATACCTTTGACATATTCCGGATACATGTGGGTGGTCGGAGGGTCGCGGGTGAGCCCTAGTTTCTCGCGGGCAGCACGGTTGACGTCGTTGTTGGGAACACCGTGGCCGGAACTGTAGATTGCCTGAACGGTCTTTAAGAAGTTGACCGGGACGATATCGCGCTGGGCTGCAAGATTCCTCATCGCCATGATTACATCAGTTGGTGCGATATCACGCGGGCACCGGTCAGTGCAGCTGTAGCAGGTTGTACAGAGCCAGAGATCCGGGTCAGTAAGTGCCTCATTCTCGAGCCCGAGCACCACTCTCCTCATGAAGTTGCGGATGCGGTAAGTGCTGCGGGGTGCTGACGGACAGGAACCGGTACAGGTTCCACACTGGTAGCACATGTGAGGGATAGTTCGTGAGATTTCTTTCACTTTCTTCAGGAACTCGGGGTTTGAGTCCTCACGGTAGAGTCTTTGGTCGCGGAGTTTCTTGTCCAGCGTTTCCGGGTAACCTTTTGTTCGTGCCATGATGCTCACGCCTTCTCCATCTGTTTGATGTTAACCTGACCGGTGATTTCCTCTTTCACCTTGGATGTCCTGGTGGTGCAGAGTTTTGCCTTGATCTTCTTGAACAAGTCGGTCTCGGTTCCCTTCATGCGGATACCGGTCCTTGTCAGGACAATGATATCTTCACCCGGGCAGGCATTGACACATGCGCCGCACAGGATACAGTAGTCCTTGTTGACTGCAATGGTTGCCTCTCTGCTGTTGAGCTTCATGTCTGCTGCGGGAACCGGGCTTGGCAGGTAAATTGCGTTGGCCGGGCAGATATCTGCACAGGTCGAGCAGCCGCCAGGGCATTTCTCGGCGTGGAACTCAATATCCCCTTCAAAGATCTTCTCTACGGTGATTGCCTCGGTCGGGCAGTTGACCGCACACCATCTGCAGGTGCAGCAGTTGTCCTGTTCGATGCTTACCTTGCCGTCGATCTTATCGGAAATGATCTCACGCTCAACGGTAATGCATTCCTCGGGGCATGCTTCAACGCATACCTTGCAGGCGTCACACTTGGTCTCGTCCCAGATGACTTCGCCCTCGACCTTGCCTGTCTCGGCCGTGAACACCTTGTGCTTTACGACGATTGCAGGGCAGAGTGCACCACAGAGACCACACAGGGAGCATTTCTCCTTGTCGACGGTAAATGTCGTCTTGGTCTTCATTGCGGCTGCCTTGGGCTTTGCACCGGCAACGGGTCCCTTGTAGGTTCCTTCATAAGCGGGGACGTTCCGGTCGATTGCGTCACGCGGGCAGACCTCTTCACAGATGGTGCACTTGACACACTTCTCGTCGTCAATTTCCGCTTTCATGTCATATTGCGGGAACCCTTCCTTCTCCAGGATCGGGAGTCTCTCCTGTCCATCCACCTTCAGTGTCAATGCATTGAACGGGCACATGATGACGCAGACACCACAGTATGAACACTTGGTCTCGTCGACATCGATGGGGGCGGCGTAATTAATTGCACCGCGCCTCGATGCACCGACAAGCCCGAGGACAATAGCCTCCTCGGGGCAAGCGTCAACGCATATGCCGCATCCCGTGCAGGTCTCTGCATTGAGTATCAGGTTGTTGACGTTCTGGAGGAGCCTCTGCTCCATCACAACGTTAACACCATCTTTCTTCTTGGAAAACTTTGGAAACAATGCCATGAATTAACCCTCACGCTGTTTCTTATTGCACATTTTGCCACTTGTTGCCGAATTTCCGGGAGTTCAAGACTGCTACCTGGAGATTTCCGGTATCAACAGGGGTATGCAACCACACAATTATTACAGCCAGTATTACGTTTTTTTATGTGCACTGCAAATGCCATTTTTTACTTTTCACGCACCAGCTATAGATCGATTCTCAAAAATCGACTAACAAAAAGTGGTATAAGAATATAGATAAATGTTCTGAAATTTATCGGCAAAAAAGCGGCAGAATATTCACGTTTCATTTATTTTGGCTTATATAGTTTTTAAAGAAGTCAATCAGGTTAAGTGTACTTTTTCCCGAAATTTTCATGCGCTCCATAATACCTTAATCCGGGATTTTTTATTACCCAAAATCAATTAGAAAATTTATTCAATCCTAATCATGGTACCTTTGTAGTACCGGAGGTTATTTCATGGAAATCAACGGCGTTACCATCGACGACACGTACGCAGAGGCATTCCCCACCTGGGTCTGCCGGATCATCATCACTGCGGTCAACAAGGAATGGGCAAAGAAAGCAGCAACCGAGGCAACCGGGTTTGCCACATCAGCGATCGGCTGCCCCTGTGAGGCAGGAATTGAGCGGGAAATTCCGGCAGGCGAGACTCCTGATGGGAGACCCGGCATTGCAATCCTGATCTGTGCGAGCAAGAAGAAGCTCAAGGAACAGGTTGTCGAGCGCCTTGCTGAGTGCGTCCTGACTGCCCCAACCACCGCGGTCTTCAACGGCATCCCCGATGCCGAAGAGAAGATCCCGGTCAAGCTCCACTTCTTCGGTGACGGTTACGAGTACCAGAAGGAAGTCGGAGGCCGCAAGTGCTGGGTTATCCCGATCATGAACGGCGAATATGTGGGCGAGGAAGAGTTCGGTATCGTCAAGGGCGTTGCCGGTGGAAACTTCTTCATCATGGGCGAGAACCTGATGGCAGCCCTTACCGCTGCCGAGAAGGCAATCGAGGCAATCGATGCAGTTCCGGGCGTTATTACCAGTTTCCCTGGTGGCGTAGTTGCCAGCGGTTCCAAGGTCGGCAGCCTGAAGTACAAGTTCATGCCGGCATCAACGAACGAGAAGTACTGCCCGACCCTTCGGGAGAAAGTCCCCGACACCAAGATCCCTGTGGGTGTCACGACCGTGTACGAGATTGTCATTGACGGTGTGGATGAGAAGTCGGTTGCAGCAGCCATGGCAGCTGGAATCAAGGCAGCAGTCACGGTTCCCGGTGTAAAGTTGATCTCTGCTGGAAACTTTGGCGGAACGCTTGGCCCATACAAGATCGAGCTCCACAAGATCCTCTAACCTTTTTTTCCCGGAATATTTTCTCAAATAGATCCCTATAAATAGTGTTATTGCCGAGTATCTTGTTAACGAAATTTTCGGCGATAACATGATAACCCTGACTCCCGACGAGGTCAAGCAGCGGTTCGGACCCCTGTTTGCCCAGAAGTTTTTGGTAATGGTGGATGAACGAACCGGTATTGCGGAGATCCTTGAGCAGTGCCGTGTCCGGGGAACCATTGAATGGGATGCCATGAACCGGCAGCGGGCCGGGGGTGCGGTTAGCCGGTGCAATGTCGATGGAACCACCATGACCATCCATGCCCGGCTGGGGAATTACCCTGTGAATTTTGGTTCAGCAGCAGGGGATATCGGCGGACAGGCACTTGAAGCAGTCGAGGTTAACGGAGATGAAGTCATCACAACCTGGGCCGGGATAGCAGGTGCTGGTGTCGGTGTCGCAGCCTGCCTCCCGCAGGCTCCCGGAGTAACCCGGGCCGAATACCCTTCCGAAGATGACCTTAAGGTTGGTGGTGCACGCACAAACCATGTCCGGATTATTTCCCCGCGCTATGAAAAGATCTGCATCGGCATTGACGACACAGATACCAAGACCGAGGGTGCGACGTGGGTGATGGCCCTGAAGTGCGTGGAAAACTGCAGGATGGATGGTGTCGAGTTCCTGAATATGCGGCTCGTCCAGCTCAATCCTGCGGTTCCAAACAAGACCACCAACTGTGTCAGTTCGGCGCTGAATTTTGCCGTCAGGCCCGGCAAGATCCCCCGGTTGCTTGAGGCCGTCAAATCCTTTATTGACAAGAATACCTTCTCAGAAGATACCGGCATCGCCTGCTACCATGGGATCGCAGATTTTGCCGGCGCTCCCGTTGCCCGCATGGTCAAGACTGTGATTATGACCCGTGAACAGGCTGAACGCGAGGCAGACGCGCTGGGGATCGAGTTCCTTGACCGGAATGGCGGAAAAGGGCGTATCGGTGCACTTGGTGCAGTTGTTTGGGGAAACCAGGGAACCGAAGCGGCAGGTCTCTATGGTGAGCATCTCTGAACCGTATATTATTCATTACCCGCGGATTGTTGCGGTTGCAGATGAATCCGCAACCCACGTGGAACTAATCGAATTCTTCGATTGCATTGGAGGTGCCATGTGGTCGAAGTGCCACTATATCCAGAGCCCGATTGTCGAGAATGTCCGCAGTGTTGGATCGACGATGCGGTACTTGTTAAAGATCGGGACTGCAGACCTTGCTCTGGAAGGCTCGCGGTTCCCTGCCGGGATCTCTTCATGTACGGTTGAGGGTGCGGAGATTGCCGTCACCTACATAGGCATGGGTGGCGGGGGCGTTGGTGCAGCAGCCTGCCGCTCCGATGCAGCGGGTGTCCTGCGGAGCAGGAGCGATCCTGCCGGCGGGGGAAAAGTTGCCGGTGCCACCCTCTGGCTTCCCCGGATGCAGCGTGTGCTGATCGGGGTTGATGACACCGACACTCCGGAAGAAGGGGCGACATGGACACTTGTTCACAATATTGCCCGGGTCGTTGGAGACGACCGTTCGGTATACCTTTCTCATACAATCGTGCAGCTCTTCCCGGTGCCGTACCGGACCAAAAACTGCGTGGGGCTGGTCGCGGAGTTTGCGACGAACGACCCGGAAGGTCTCATCTCGCGGTTCCGTCAGTTGCTGGAAAAGTACACTCTTTCGGATAAGACCGGTATGGCAGTTTACACCGGTTTTACCCCTTCAGCAGAACTGCTCGCATATGGCAGGAAGGTCAAGCGTGGCGAGGTGGACGCCAGCCTGCTGGAATCGATACAGGATCCAAAACTCCGGATTGTCATGAACGGACGGGGGGTTGTCGGGGCGGTTGCCGCGATCCCCTTTTTCACAAAATACGAGGAGGCGCTGGAACTATGCAGTGGAAAGAGCTGAAAAGCCGGCTGCTGGCTTTCGGATCAGTCAGTCTTATCGGTGAACCGGCAGAGCAGTTCATTGCCGGTTCTGCGGCAGGGCCCGGAGCCGGGGGTGAGGGAGCAGTCTTTTTTGCGATGGGGGGTCACCGCGTCAAACTTGCACTCGATCCCTTCAGCCCCATTGAGATTGTCCACCGGGGAAACGGTATCGCGGATCTCTATTTTGAGGGAAATCTCATATCAGGAAAACTATTGGAGCCCGGCTTCCACTGCCCTGACCAGGCATTCATCACCGTCACGGGCAGTTGTATCTTCAACTGCCGGTACTGTTCGGTACCAACGATTGGAGGAAGGCGGAAATCTATTGAAGAGATCATGCAGATGGTCGAGTCCGTACGCCACCGCATTCACGCGATTTCAATAACGAGCGGGGTCCTTGAGAGTATCGAAGAGGAAGAAACATATGTCCTCGAAGTGGTGAAGCACCTTGCGTTCTTCGATCTTCCCATCGGCGTCTCAATCTACCCCACGGAAAAGACCCCGGAACGTCTGAAGGAACTGGGTGTAGCTGAGGTGAAGTTCAATCTCGAAGCCGCAACCCCTGAACTGTTTGCGAAGATGTGCCCGAATCTGGACTATGACCGGGTCTGGCAGGCCCTTGACCGTTCGGTCGAGCTCTTCGGCAAGAACTGCGTTTTCTCCAATGTTATCATCGGTCTTGGGGAGAACGATGCCGAACTGGAAGCCTGCATCAGAAAACTGACTTCCCGCTGGGTCATCCCCGTCCTCCGCCCGCTCAACCCGGCTGCTGAACTTGCCGGCACTCCCCGCCCTTCTGCGGAACGACTGAGCAGGATCCTCGCAATTCACCGCGAGGCTCTCGAAGACGAAGGACTCGATACCCTTCTGGCGCGAACGATGTGTACCAACTGCACCGGCTGCGATCTCGTTCCCGGGAGGGATGAATGAAGGGAGTCGGGGCAGTTGCCGATGCCCTGTTGCGGTATACGGACCGGCAGTACACCATTCCGGGATTTCCGGTCACCGACCTGGGGGCGCTCTGTAATGCCGAAGTTGTGATCAACGAGAAGACTGCCCTTGAATATGCTCGCGGCGATTCGCTTGGGGGAAAACGGGCTGCCGTCATCATCAAGAATGTGGGCGTCAATGCCTGTGCCGATCCGCTTCTGCAGGCAACCGCACAAGGGCTAATCGGGGGAATAGTGCTGGTTGCCGGTGATGATCCGGAGGCTCTCGGGTCGCAGACTTCACAGGACTCCCGGTATTATGGTGAACTCGCCGAACTGCCGGTCATAGAACCGGATGCATCCACGATCTATGCCGGTGTCGAGGCGGCACTGGAAGCATCCGAGCAGTTCTCAAGAGTCGCGATGCTCCGCCTTACTCCGCCCGTGCTGGACGCAGAAGCCGGCGGGAACCCGGTGCCCCGGAAGGATGGGAAAGGCAGGCTGTCAGACCGGTCGTGGACCATGAACGGGCGGGTGACCGCGGCAGAGGATCTGTACCGGACCATGTTCAGGTGGTCATCGGAATCCCCTTTGAACCGCTGGGGCGGCGAACCGGCCGGGGCCGGACCTGCTCCCGGCGCGACCCGGATCGTTACCGTGAATCCCCTGCCGGAGCAGGCGACCGGAATCCAACAGGTGAACGAGTCTGGCCGTACGTATCTCCGCGATCATCGTGGGATCCTGCCCCCGGTGCCCCAGGAGCACCCCCAGTCCATGGAGGACCGGGGGTTCTACCGGACCTTCTGTCGCAACTGCCCGTTCCTTCCGATGATGGATATCCTGAAAAGACGGGAGATGTCCATGATCTGCGATGCCGGCTGTTCGGTATTGGGAATGACCCCTCCGTACGAGCTGGGTGTGGCAAGTTATGGCATGGGAGCAAGCATTGCCGTTGCTGCCCGGAGCACGAAGGTTGCCCTGATCGGTGATTATGCACTCCTCCATTCGGGACTGAACGCCCTCATCGATGTGTACGAGAAGCACCTGCCGCTGCTCTGCATTGTCATGAAGAACGACTGCACGGCAATGACCGGGAAACAGCCGGCCTATGATCCGCTCCCGTACCTGCAATGGGCGAACCCGGTCGTCTGCCAGGCGGATGATGAAATAGTACTTGAACGCGAGCTCGTGGTGACGGACAGGCCACGGGTGCTTGTAGTTAAAGGAGAATGTCCGGAGGGAAGCAGCCATGAAACCGTTGCATATTGAGATCTGTGATGTTACACTTAGGGACGGGGAACAGACCCCCGGCGTATCATTCTCCTGTGAGGAGAAAGTAAAGATCGCCACCATGCTCGATACGATCGGGATCGAGGTTATCGAAGCCGGGTTCCCTGCGGTATCGGCTAACGAGAAACAGTGCGTGAAGACGATCGCCAACCTCGGCCTTGACGCCCGCATCTGCGGGTTCTGTCGGGCACGGGAGGGGGATATCCAGGCCGCTATCGACTGCGATGTCGACATGGTGAGCATCTTCATCCCCACGTCCGAGCTCCATGTCCGGCTCAAATTCAAAAAACCCCGGGAACAGGTGCTCGAGGACTCACTGAAAATGATCGATTATGCCCGGGACCATGGCGTGCAGGTCAGGTTTGCCGCAGAGGACGCTTCCCGTACCGATCTCCCCTTCCTCAAGGAAGTTTACCGCAGGGCTGCGGAGCACGGCGCGGTCCTGCTCTCGTTTGCCGATACCGTAGGTTGTCTCATTCCTTCCGAGATGCAGCGGATCATGACCGAACTCGTCTCCTCGGTCGACCGTCCATTCTGCGCCCACTGCCACAACGATATGGGTTGTGCCGTGGCAAACACCCTCACCGCAGCCGAAGCCGGTGCCTTCCAGCTCCACACCACCATAAACGGGATTGGCGAACGGGCAGGAAATGCATCATTGGAGGAACTCCTCGTTGCCCTTCGGATGAAGAAGGGCATAGACCGGTACGATCTCTCGCACTTAACTGAACTCTCGCATATGGTGGAGAAGTATTCCGGTATCACTCTCCCAAGGAACAAACCGGTGACCGGTGAACTCGCATTCTCGCACGAGAGCGGAATCCATATTGCAGCAATTCTCGATGACCCTGCCGCGTACGAGTATTTCACACCGGAACTGGTGGGTGGCAAACGGCATTTCATCCTTGGTAAGCACACCGGCAAAAAAGCCCTCGAGCATGTAGTGGCATCTCTCGGCTGCGAGCTCTCGGAGATACAGATCTGCCGGGTACTCGACCTCGTCAAGGACCATTCCGAGCACAAGTGCAATATCACCCCGGACGTGCTCAGAAAACTGATTAAAAAAGCAAAGGAGACCTCGTAATGAGCACATTATCTGAACGGATCCTCGGGGCACCGGCTGGCGAATATGTCGATCATAAGGTTGACCGGGCTTATGTCTGTGATGGCACGGGTATGCTGACCCTTGAGACCTGGAAACGGATGGGGGCCGCCCGGCTCGCGGATGCTTCCCGCCTCCACGTCTTCTTCGATCATATCGTTCCGGCCAACAACAGTACGACCGCAACGCTCCAGCATGAACTCCGGGAGTTTGCCTCCAATTCGTTCCTGAAACTCTCTGATGTCGGAGGAGGTATCTGTCACCAGGTCATGAGCGAAGGTATCGTTCTGCCGGGCGAGGTTGTCGTTGGTGCGGATTCCCATAGTTGCACGCCGGGGGCTTTCGGCGCATTCTCTACAGGGGTCGGTGCAACGGATATGGCAGCGATCTGGCTGACCGGAGAGACCTGGTTCCGGGTCCCCGACACGATTGCGATCCACCTCTCCGGATCCTTCCGCGGAGGGGCAGAGGCAAAAGACCTTGCCCTCTCCTATGTGAACCGGCTCGGAATGGATGGCGGCACTTACTGTGCGCTTGAGTTTATCGGGGACGGAGTTGAGACCCTTCAGATGGATGAGCGCCTTACGCTCTGCAACATGGCCGTTGAGACCGGGGCAAAGACCGGGATGTTCTATGCGGATGACATTACCGTGCAATACCTGGCTGCAAAAGGGCAGACCGTAAGGACGCAGGTTCCGGAAACCTGCACCTATGTCCGCAATCTAGAGATTGATCTCGGGGATATTGTCCCGATGATAGCCGTCCCGCACCGGGTCGATACGGTAAAAACGGTGAGGGACCTCGCCGGTCTCCCGTTCGACCAGGTATTTGTGGGCACGTGCACGAACGGGCGGTATTCGGACCTTTTACGTTTTGCAAGGATTGTGAAGGGCAGGAAGGTAGCCGTCCGGACGATCATTGTTCCGGCCTCGCGGCAGGTGCTTGCAGAAGCGATCCGGACCGGCATCCTTGCTGACCTTGTCGATGCGGGGTGCACGATCGGCACTCCGGGCTGCGGCCCCTGCCTCGGGGCACACATGGGTGTGCTGGGTGAAGGAGAAGTCTGTCTCTCCACGGCAAACCGGAACTTCCGGAACCGGATGGGTGTTGGCGGGGAGATCTATCTGTCGTCCGTGGCAACAGCAGCCGCGAGTTCTCTCACCGGTGAGATCACGGAACCGGAGGTGGCATGATGCAGGGCAGCGGTCATGCGGTCTGTCTCGGGCAGGATATCGATACCGACCTTGTCATCGCCGGGCGTTACCTGCGGACCAAGGATCACAGCCTGTGGGTTGCCCATGTCTTTGAGGATCTCGACACGTCAATCGCACCAAGGCTCATGGGAGCAGTGATCGTTGCCGGAAAGAACTTCGGCTGCGGATCATCCCGGGAGCAGGCAGCGATCGCACTCCACGAAGCCGGGGTTGTCGCCGTTATCGCCCCCGGTTTCGCCCGGATCTTCTTCCGGAACGCGATCAATATCGGGCTTCCGGCCATCGAATGCAACATTCCCTGCACCGATGAACAAAACGTGCGGTTTGACCTTGCAGACGGATGGGTTGAAGCGGAAGGGAAACAGTATCCGATACGCCCACTCTCCCCCCGGATGCAGGAGATCCTCGCAGCCGGTGGTCTTGTTAACTACTGGAAGGCACGTTCATGATCTTTCCCGAGCACTGCAAGCATGTGGGCCACGCGTCCACACGGCCCTGCAATGACAAGGTCTACTTCCTGAGCCGTTACCTTCTGAGGGCTACTGCCGGGGGCCATGATGTACTGGAAGTCTCACTTGACCAGAATGAGAAGGGCATGATGCGCACGCTCCTTTCGTCAAGGGTTCTTGCACAGGAAAATGAAGTATACCGCTACCCGGAGAAAGTGAACCTCCACAACCGCACGCGGCTTGTTGAACTTGCCCTTGATACGGGATACCGGTGCACAATCTTCAACGGGCTTGACGAGCTCCAGACGTTCGTGCTCGACCCCGACCTGTCAGGATTCTTAAAGGTCCATGTCTATGATGTCAGTCCGCCACGCCCCAGCCTCTCGTCCTGTATCCGCGAGCTTGAGGCTGCCGGGATGTTTGGTGATCTCACCATTCAGTTCTGCCATCACATCCGGGACCTCACCGAGGTCCAGGCAGATGTGTTCCCGTGCCGGGCTTCCGGGTTTGAAAAGACCCTTGACGCCGATGCCATGCAGGGAGGCGAGCAGGTTGCCGGCTGCCTGACGGCTTCCCAGTTCTATACCGAGTGTTATGGCAGCGATTTCCATCTCATCAATATCTGTCCCCTCGAATGCGTCACGGAAGAGCCGTTTATCGCCCGCTGCTGCCGGTCAGAGCGGGAAGGTATCCATACGTGGAACGGGCATACTGGTGCCGTGGTGCACTGGGGAGCAGACCCGGTGAAGATCTACGCGGCAGTCCGGGATCTTGTCTCCCGCTGGAGGGCGTGATGACAAAGATTGCGATCGTTGAGGGGGACGGGATCGGTCATGAGGTGATCCCGGTCGCAAAGAAGGTAATTGCCCTGCTGCATCCCGAATATGAGTTTTTCTCCGTGGATGTCGGGTACAGCAAATGGGAAGAGACCGGCTGTCCCTGCGCCGACCGTGATATTGCCACCCTTAAGACTGCCGATGCGATCCTCTTTGGTGCGATAACGACCCCCCCCATGAAGGATTACCAGAGCATTGTACTCCGGATCCGTAAGTCCCTGGACCTCTATGCGAACCTGCGCCCGATACGGGGTGATGGTTTTGACATAATGATCGTGCGGGAGAATACTGAAGGGCTCTATTCCGGCATCGAGGATGCCACGCCGGATCGGGCAACAACGCTCCGGGTAGTGAGCCGGGCCGGAACCGTGCGGATAGCCCGGACGGCGATCCGGCTGGCCAAAGAACGCGACGGCCTCCTGACAATCGGGCACAAGGCAAACGTCATCAAGTCCGATGTCTTTTTCAGGGATATCTGCCTTGCTGAAGCAAATGCGGCAGGCGTCGATTACAATGATAAGTTCATCGATGCACTCTCGCTCGACATCCTCCAGCACCCGGGGAATTACAACGTTGTTGTGACCACGAATATGTTCGGGGATATACTCTCGGATGTGGCTGCCTATCTTGTCGGCGGTCTTGGCCTTGTGCCCAGCGCTAATATCGGTGATAAGTACGCTCTTTTCGAACCGGTACATGGCAGTGCCCCGGACATTGCCGGAAAAAATATCGCAAACCCCATCGCAGCGATCCGGAGCGCAGCGATGCTCCTCGATTACCTCGGTGACGTGGAAGGGGCAGCAAGGATCGATGCTGCCATCCGTACGCTTGTTGCGCGGGGGACCTGCACCCGGGATCTCTGCGGGTCGTACGGCACAAAAGAGTTTGGCGATGCATTAATAGCTGAACTCTCCAAGAGAACGTGAGAACAATGTTTGCAAAGGCATGCGAATTCGGGTATATTTCAGCAGCCCCGGGGATCCGGAGAAAGACCCTCGTTTATGGTGAGAAGACACTCATGACCGAGTTCCTTCTTAAGAAGGGTGCGG
>CAZMCL010000017.1:0-13523 GCA_964564375.1 uncultured Methanoregula sp.
GCTCCAATGGTCCCACCCGAACATGCCGAAGTGCTCCAGCCCTATGCCCAGCTTGCCGAGAAGATGGGCCGGTTCGTAACCCAAATCGCGGGTGGCAGGCTTGCGTCCGTCGAGCTCATCTACGGCGGAGAGCTCTCTGCTTATGCCGGCAGCATGAAGTTTATCACCAGGCTTGCGCTGAAAGGGCTCCTCGACCCGATCCTCCAGCAGCCGGTCAATATCGTGAATGCCGATTTCATTGCAAAGGAGCGCGGTATCGCGGTGAGCGAGACGGTGACGGAAGAGTCGCAGGGGTTCAAGAACCTCATCACCATAAAAGTCAGGACCGACAAAGGCGAGGAGAGTGTCAGCGGCTCGGTCTTTTTCAAGGGCCGGAGCCGGATTGTCGCAGTCGGCGGCCAGACGATGGATATGATCCCCGAAGGCTACGTCATCGTCTCTCGGCACCTCGACAAACCCGGTGTAATCGGCCGGGCATCAACGATTCTTGGGAAGAACAACATCAACATTGCGGGTATGCAGGTCGGCCGGACCCAGCCCGGCGAGCACGCCATCATGGTGCTGAACGTGGACGACAACGTGCCCGAGAGCGTGATGGAGGAGATTCGTGAAATGCCCGGGATCTTCACCGCAACATTTGCCAGGATATCGCACGAGAAGATCTGAAAGATAATCCCCTTTTTTGATAATCATTTTTTTTCGAATTGCACCTTTGACAGACATTGGTAAATTTATTGAAATATCTTGATCCCCCCGCCGCACCCGATGTGGCGTCCCCGCGGCGGATCAATTACCTGAAGAGCAATAATTGGTAATTTGTCCGGCAATCTGTTTGCAGATCACATGACATATGCCATGCAGGCAATGTCGCACACTCACTATGGGGGGATGCCTGGGCAGCGATGGCGAAAGTCTCCAAGAGCGGATCCAGAAAATGAGCCCCCCCGTGAAAATTTTCAGGTTACTCCATTACCATTTTTTCCGGCCGGCCCCCTGCCCCCCATTGCTATGCCGCGATCCTGAACAGCGGGTCACCCTGAAAATTTACGAAGTGTCCCCACCCCCCGCGTGCTACCCGTTTTTCGCCCGTCCGGCACACTCGGATCTGCGTTCCAGTACACTAATTTTTAATAATACCAAGACAGAAGTTATAGAGCATCAGACATACGCGGGCTCGTGGTCTAGTTGGCTATGACGTCGCCTTGACATGGCGGAGGTCCTGAGTTCGAATCTCAGCGGGCCCATTCTTCTTCTTTTACGATCCTGCACCATTGACCGCAGGGTTTGATTACTGTTCCTGATAGTGGACCCCCCGATATGAAACTGCCGGGCCCCGGGCTGAAGGGTCAGGTTCTGAACGGGAGATTAAAAAAAGCTGTGCAGGGGATATTTTAGAAGAACTTCTTCCGCCACATGAAGAGGCCGAGCAGCACCGAGATCATCACCGAGAATGCAAAAATGATCTCGAACGCAAGCGGGGTTTCCGAGAGGGGAAGGTCCAGCACGTTCATGCCATAGAAACTCGCAATCATCGTCGGGATGGCGATGATGATCGTGATGGAGGCAAGGAACTTCATCACGATGCTTAAGTTGTTCGAGATGATGGTGGCAAATGCCTGTGTCATGCCGTTTAAGATGTGCAGGTAGATCTGCGACATCTCCATTGCCTGCTTGTTCTCGATGATGACGTCTTCCAAAAATTCGTCATCGTCATCGTACATCTTCAGCGGCTTGGTGCGCAGGATTCTTTCCAGCACCGCCTCGTTGCTCTTGAGCGATGTCGAGAAGTAAATCAGGCTCTTTTCCAGTTCCATCATCTGGAAGAGTTCCTCGTTCTTCATCGAGCGGTGCAGTTCCATCTCAATCCGGGAGATGGTCTTCTCGATCTGGCGCAGGTGGTTGAGGTACGCCGACGCGTTCCGGTAAAAGATCTGGAAGATGAAGCGGGTCTTCTTGCCCGTGTGGAAGTGCCGCACCTTCCCCGCGATAAAGTCATCGAGGATCGGCGACTGCCGGTTACAGACCGTGACGACAATGGTGTTGGTGATGATGATACCGAGCGGGAGGGTGGTGAGGGTACGGATCCCCTCGTATTCGGTGACCATCGGGACATCGAGCACGATGAGAACCACGTCGTCCTCGGCATCGATACGCGGGCGTTCCTCTTCATCGAGAGCCGCTTTTAAGAAATCCAGCGGGAGGTTGTGGTCCCCTGCTACTTGCGCCAGTTCGGTCTCGGTTGGGTAGGACAGCCGGATCCAGCAATTTTCCCCCGCGGTCTCCACCAACTCGGTGACCGTGGGTTCGACATCCTTTTTGGTTTTAAAGATCTTCATCATGGTTACGGCCCTCCGGCAGGTGCTGTCCGTACCTGTTTCCCTGAGTTATGGTGGTTGATATCCTTTATAAGCCTGTGTTCATCTCCCCCTAAAAAAACCCAAAGGTTTACTCTCTTTCCGTGACAAGATAACCGAAAATGAGCGATGCGGGCACACCCCCCGGAAAAATTATTAAATTTCTTTGGTCATACCGGTGGGTGCCCGGCCACAATCAGGACCGGATGGTGTGCCCGGCGCATCACCGCGTTGGTCGTGCTGCCGATGAAGAGCGCACGGAGCTCCCGGGTCCACCCCACCCCGTTCGGGCTCATAAGGATGAGTGAGACCCTCTCCCGCTCGGCGGTGGCGTTGATCTCGTCGGGAGGGTACCCGACATAGACACGGAAATCCGCGGTGATGCCGCCGTCAGCGAGATCCGCTTTTATGGCTTCCAGTCTCACTTGTGCTTCCTGCACCGCTGCATGGATCTCAGTCTCGGACTCGCCCCGGTCCACAACATGCATAAGGATGATCTGCCCGGTAGTCGGGATACCTTTGATAAGAGACAGCGTTGCTCCCGAAGGTTCAGAGAAATCAACCGGCACAAGCACGCGGGAGAAGAGGTGCGGGTGCTCATCGGTTACGCACGATTCCGGTGGGAACCGCATGAGCAGGACAGGGGTATTTGCCCTTCGGATGACATTGGCCGAGACGCTGCCTAAAAGGATGGTCTGGATGGTATTTTTTCCACGGGCCCCCATCATGATCAGCGAAACCTTTCCAGTTTCGGCTTTTTCAAGGATGGTGAGCGGGATGTCGCCCTGCGTGATCGTGTTGACAATGGTCTCGATATCGACTTCGGTCTTTACCCCGTTCTTCTCGAGCGCCTGCCTGTTCTCTTCCATGAGGAGTTTTGCATTCTCGATATGCGGGCCGTGATCCCATCCGTGCCGTGAGGGGTGGGTGGCATCGACTACGTGGAGGAGGAGGACTTCGCGGACGCCGGGGATGTCCCGGACATACGACAGGACTTTTTGCGAGTCGGGGGAGAAGTCCGTTGGCAGCAGCACTTTTTCAAACATGGCTCATGCACCTGAAAGATACATGGTATTCCGGTTATTTAAGGGGATGCCTGTCTCTCCCGAACCGGTTGATACGGACTGCCCGCGGGTGATCTTCCTTATGAGATCTCTTCTCTGATGATGACATCTCCCCGGGAATAACCTGCAGGGAAAAACCGGTTTTACATGAATGGACGACATGAAAAAAGTTATTTTTCACAATAGAGCAGCCACATCGCACTAAGCATCAGTCCGCAGGCAACCAGGAAGATCAGGGCATTGATGTCTACCGATACCGGCAGGTCAAAGATCCGGAAGATATCGAAGAGCACGAACAGGGCAAACGTGGCGGCAATCAGCCAGCCGTACATCTTCCTGTACTGGATGGCGATGAGGAGTGCGATTACGGCAATGGCACATTCAACAAGAACTGCCAGGGTCTGGAGGAGATTGGACACATCCATGCCGGGTATGTATATTATCTCATCTATATATCTGTAATGAAGCAGTTCCGGTCCGGGTACCCGCCCGGATCAGGTTCCGCAACCGCTGCGGCCGCCCTGCTTCTCGAAGTAGCGCTGGTGGTACTCCTCTGCGCGATAGAACGGAGCCACGGGCTGGATGAGCGTGAAGATTCTCCTGAACATGAACCGGCCCGATAGTTCGAGATCCTCTTTGGATTTCCGCGCAGCTTTTGCTTGTTGTATATCGTGATAGAAGATTACAGAGCGGTAGTTCGGCCCGATATCCGGCCCCTGACGGTTAAGCTGTGTGGGGTCGTGGACCGACCAGAAGATCGCGAGGAGCTGGTCATAGCTGACCTGTGCCGGATCATAGGTAACCTGCACAATCTCGGCATGGCCTGTCTCCCCTGTGCAGACCTGCTCGTACGTGGGATCTTTGACCGTTCCCCCCATATACCCGACAGCGGTGTCGACAACCCCCGGTACCTTCCGGAAAGTGGCTTCCACGCCCCAGAAGCAGCCGGCGCCGAACGTTGCTTTTTTCAATGCACTTTCATCTTCGGTCATGATCGTTCCCGTAAGTGTGGTAGGGTGCGGGGTGCAATAAGGTTCACGTACAAAATACCCCGGATCTGGCATATGGGGTGTAGTAAGGCAACCCATCCCCACCCTTAAATTCTGTCCGAACCAAACTTTGACTATGAAACGGTTATATCGCTCAAAGACGGAGCGGATGCTCGGGGGCGTCTGCGGGGGCCTGGGGGAGCACTTCGATGTCGACCCGACCGTTGTCCGGCTCATCTGGGTGCTTGTTACGCTTATCTCTCTCGGTACCGGACTTCTCCTCTACCTCATCGCATGGATCATTATTCCGGATGAAGGGGCCGCTGATACCAGTCTTACCTATATTGGGCAGGAAACACAGGACTGATCGGCAACACAGCGGTACACAACACATCCATGAAGATCCTCTTTGTTGTCTGCGGGGAAGGGCTCGGGCACGCGTCCCGTTCGCTCCACCTCGGGCACTACCTCCAGCTCGAAGGGCACCATGTACATTTTGCCGGTTATGGCAAGTCTTACGATTTCATGAGCCATCACCGCTGCTCAAATCTCCACCAGACCCCCCGCGAGGTCTGTCTTGAAGGGGAGGACGGGTTCTTCTCGTTAACCAAAACCCTCTGGTGTTCGAAATGGATCGCAATCGACATGATCCGGTCGGTCATGAGCGTGCGGCGGCTCATCCGTGAACATGCCTTCGACTGCGTTGTCTGCGATACCATGTACGGCGGAGTGCTTGCGAGCAGGCTTCAAAAGACGCCCTGCATCTTCATCACCAACCAGAACCATTTCAACGGCCCTAACGGTACCATCAACCCGGTCTGGCGGCTGCTGAACTTCCTGATCCGGCGCTACCTGAAACTAGCCGATCACATCCTTGTGCCAGACTACCCTGCCCCGGATACTGTCAGCGAGTACAATATCCGAATTCCAAAAGGAGAGGAAGCGCGCTACACCCTGACTGGCCCGTTCTATAATTTCGATCCGGCGCGTTACGAGTATGCCAGCGAGACCATTTTTGCCAGTTTTGGCGGCGAGCCCTATAAGCTCCCGATGTACCTGATGCTCAAGGGAATCGCCGACCAGCACAAAGAGCTAGTCTTTGATGTTTTTTACACCGGCAACCACCTGCCCGAGTCCTCGGATAACTATCGTTCCCACGGGTACGTGCCTAATCTTTACGAGCACCTTGCCCGGGCAAAGATTGCCATTGTCCACGGGGGGCTCACGACCCTTCACGAAGCGCTCCTTTTCGAGAAACCGGTGCTGGTCATCATGGACCCGAACCATCCCGAGCAGCAGAACAATGCAAAGAAGATCGTCGATAAGGGGGCAGGTACTGCGATTGACGGGAGGGGCGTGACAAAGGCGGTGCTTGAGATGAAGATCAAGGAGACAATGCAGATTATCCCGAAACCGTTCCGTGAGGTCCATGCCCGGATTAACGGCCGGAAGAACGCAGCGGAGATCATCCTCCGCTTCTGCCGGAACCGGCAATCTTAATAGCCGGAAACCCGCCAATAAGGATTGAGTACCATGACGGAACCGGGCGAGATTGAGATGTCAAAAGCGGGCGACGATCTGCACGTCTGCCCCGCGTGCGGGTATGCGCTGGGGTTCCATACCTCGTTTATCAGTGCGAATGCAAGCAGGGACAATGCCATCAGGTCCACCCGGGAAGTGTACCGTGTTATCCTCATCTGCCCGGAGAGCGGGGCACGCTATGATGTGGGATGGCGGGTTTCGTTTGCCGAGTTCGAGAGCAAATTTGTAAAAACACCGGAAGTCCCTGTAGTCACCCCTCCCCCTTCTCCGCCGGTTACTGCCGTCACTGTTCTCCCGCTGCCCCCTCCTGCAAGCCATGACGAACCTCCGCATTCATAAACCCGGAACGTGCCCTGCCGCAATGGTGGTCCACGGCCCGGAAGCCTTTGACCGGGGCGATGTGGTATGGCTGCTGGATCGTATCCACCCCCGGCAGGTCATCGTTGCCGGCGTGATGGCACGGACGGCAGCCGAGGAGTCCGGCCTCGACGTGGAGTTTGACGGCAGGCCTCCCAGCCGGGTGATTGCGGACCTTGAGGGGCCGGTCTTTCTCTGTAACCACGGAAAGACCCCACAATCGGGCCGGGTTTTTGGCGGTATTGTTGCATCACGGCTTTGTGACCGGGGACTCGTGCACGTGGAATGCTCGTCGCAAACGGTCTATAAATGGAACGGGGGAGACCGGCTGCTTGCGCTGGGCCTTGCCGGCCTGACCGGGTATGTCATGGAAGACGCGATCAGCACGGACGAGTCACGGGATGGCCAGCGCATGATCCGCGGTTGCATTCGCGGCGAACCGGTGTACGTCAACGGGATTGTCATCGGGCGTGCTACTGCGGATACGGTGGTGTTGAAGAGTTCGGGCGGGGGTATCGAGCCGATCAGCGGAATTGCGATAAAATCCCATGGTCTTGAAAAACTTCTCCGGACGTTTATTCCCGACATCCGCACTGCGTGGTGCAAGAGCGGGGCGGTCCGCACGGTTGCGGCAAAGGAGGGATACCGTACCGGCAGACAGGGCCGTATCCTCGTAATCGACCATTGCGGCCACGAGATCTACCAGCGGCTGGATTCTGATTGCTGCGGTGTGCTGGCCATCGGGGATGATACCGCTGCGGTTTGTGGGCATATCTGCACGCACCGCGGCATACCTGTTCTCGGCATAACCGACAATGACCGCGATACCATCCTCCCGTCCGCGTTTGCACCCGGCTCGCTCGTCCTCGACACGCGGCCGGAGCGGGACGATGACGTTGGAGCGGAAATTGCCAAATCTGTCCCGGAAGGGTCGGTCTGCTGGGATGACTGGGTGCTGACAGTCCTTGAACGGTTTGCCGGCCGGGTGACCGTTGCCCTTGACCTCCGGGAGGCACCCTTATGATGCGGTGCGCCGAATGCAAGGGAAAGGGGATGTGCGGGCTTCCCCGCTGCCCGATCATGAGCCGGTTCCATGCACAGGTCTCCATGAAGCCGGCGAGCAGTTACCAGGGAAGCTCGCCCTCGGTCTTCATCGGGAGTTACGGGTATCCTGATATACATGGCGGCCCGCTTCTCATCAACGATACTGACAATCCCCCGGACTGGATCCGGAACAACCTCGGGATGGAGGAGATCGTGAATTTGCGGGCCCGGACGATCCGCGGGAATGCCGGTCTCTCTGCGGTGGGTGGCAGCCTGCAGGAGATTGCCCTTTCCAGTATTCCCCTTGACGTTGACGTCTATTTTGAGAAACCGGTTGCGTTCTCGTTAAATTTCGATGGCACCGTGGCGCCGGTCGGGTTCTCCGGTGCGGTGAAGAAGATGGATCTTATCAGCAGTGCGAAGGTCGGGAGGGCTGTCGACCGGATCACTTCGGATACGGATATCGTGGCAACCGATGCGGCAATTGCGCTCGCAAGCGACGGGGTGGATGTGTACCAGATCTCGAAACTGATGACAGCGGGGCTCCTCGGGAAACGGCGGAAGTTCGTGCCCACCCGCTGGGCGATCACCGCGATCGATGATACGCTCTCGACCGGACTGAAAAAAGAGATTGCCCGCTTCCCGCCGGTGGAGGAGATCCGAGTCTTTTCCGGGGAGATCTACGGCAACCGCATTGCCTGCATCCTTGTCCCGGGTGACTGGAAGTACGAGATGATCGAGATCTGGGGGAAACAGACCCTCTGGGGTGGTGACGAAGAGGTGATCGTGCAGGACCGGGAGGGCATGACCAAGCACGTATATTCCCCGATATCCGGTGCGTATTATTCTGCCCGCCTTGCAGCCTGCGAGTATCTCAAATCCATCCGGCGGTGTGCCCGGGTCATCGTTGTCCGCAGTATCTCATCGGAATACTGGGCGCCGCTCGGGACATGGGTGATCCGCGAGGCAACACGGAAGGCAATGGAAAATCCACCGGTCCACTCGGCATCGCTGGACGCGGCCGTACTCCAAGCAGCAGCAGTTATCGGGTCGGACCGCTGGGTCCTGCACAGCACCCTGATCCCCGAGCTCCGCACGCAGCGGACGCTCGCTCACTTCTGGTAGGCCTGTGCGGAATTGGCCTGACGTTTGTAACGTTCGCGGATGCTCTCAATGGTCTCGATGTCGGGGATGTCCTTGTCGTCCCGGAGCCGGATGAACCTTGGGAAGCGGAGGGCAAACCCGCCTTCGTAGTTCTGGCTTGCCTGTAACTCCGCGTATCCCACCTCGAAGACGAGCGAGGGCTCGAACGTCACTTCCTTACCGGACGTTCTGATAACGCTGTCCTTGAGGAGATCGTAGACCTCCGCAAGCTGTTCTTCCGAGAAGCCGGTTGCAACCCGGCTTAATGGGACGAGTTTTCCCGCGTTCTGGCAGGCGACAAGGAACGAGCCGAAGACGTGCGCCCGCTTCCCCTCTCCCCATTCGGCGCCGATGACCGCGAGGTCGAGGGTGTCCACCTCGGGCTTGATCTTGATCCAGTTTTTCCCCCGCTGGCCCGGGGAGTAAGGGGAGTTCGGGACCTTGATCATGATCCCTTCGTGGCCGGCTGCAAGGGCATCCTCATAGGTCTTGGTGATGACACCCGGATCATCGCTTGTCACCTGCGGGGCGAGATAGAGGTTCACCACAGATTCGAGCCGTTTGCGTCGCTCCGAGAGCGGGAGGTCGATGAGAGTCTCACCGTCGAGGTACAGGATGTCGAAGACATTCGGGACCATCTCGATGGCCTCCTGAGCCTCAGCAATGCCATGCCGGCGCCGGAAGCGGCGGAGCACCGACTGGAAGGGCATGGGTTTTTTGTCCTTCATGGCGATCACTTCCCCGTCAAGGATCACGTCATGATCGGTGGCCCCGAGCAGCCGCTGGATCACGTCCGGCAGAGCCCCGGTCACATCTTCCAGCCGCCGGGAGTAGAGCCGGGCCCAGTTCCCTTTCTTGTGGAACTGGAACCGCGTGCCGTCATACTTGTACTCTGCGACAATCTGCCCGTGTTCCCCAATCATATTCGCGATGCTCCCCGCTTGTGCAAGCATCATCCGCACCGGGTGGAACGGGGTGATGCGGACATCGCGGAGAGCGTCCGGCCCGACTTTTGCGAGCCGGGCCACCTCGCCCATATCGTTGAGTGCCTGCTGGGCATGTTCTACGAGTGCGGAGTCCACTCCGAATGCCTTTGCAACCGCCTCCCGTACACTTCCCTCTCCTACTCCGATACGAAGCTCCTCAAGCATGATCCGGGCAAGATAACGGCCTTCGAGCGGGTGGGCATTGCCCAGCAGCCTGCGGACGGCAAGCAGTTTTTCGCGCTGGGACTTTTTCCCCTCCTGCTCTGCGATGATGATTAAGGAATTGTAGACATGGACGAGATCGAGTTCCTCGTGGAAGAAGGTCATCTGGGATTTTATAGAAAGGAGTTCCTCGACCGCCTGGCCGACATCACCGGTCCGGTTGATCTTCTCGATGACTTTTTCCTTCGTGACCCCCGCAACAGCTCCGGTTGCCTCGTATAACAGGTTGGGCCCGATCCCGAGTTTTCTCGAACTCCAGTCCGCAAAGATCCGGCCCATGACAAACCGGACAAAGACCGGCAGTTCCTCTTCTGTGAGGCCCGGCAGCTCTTTAGCTATGATATCGATCATATCGAGGCGACCGGCCGTCCCCTCCAGTCTCTCGCAGGCCCGGGAAAAGTCCATAAAAAGCATGACAGTTTCTCGTGTGAGATCTTACATCGGAGGGTGGATTAACATTGTGTTTTGCGAGGGCAGGGGGCAACAAAATGTTACGTCAGAGCCGGAGGCACTGCGGGAAACCAGCGCATGTCCCGCACCGGGTGCCGATGGTGACTTTTCCTGTCTCAAAGAAGAGCCTGATTGTCCTTGCCGGAGATTTCGTTACGGCTTTGGATTAACGTTATCATTTGCCGGGGGGGTCAGACAGGTACAGTGGCCCGCGAATGGTCCGCAGCACGCCCCGTTCCGGGACCCCTTGCACAGAGCGTACACCTTCGGAATGATGGGGGTAAGGATCCGCATGTTGCATTGCCATGGGCCGGCAGTCCGGCGCCCAAAAACCGGATTGCCCCTGCCCGACCCCCCTCATCGGAATGTGAAAAACCACCCACATTTCCCCTGGAACCTTCGGAGGGATTTCTGCTGTTTTCCCTTCCACTGGAACCCGAGGGGGGTCGGGCAGGGGCAGCAAGTCAATCGCGCCAGCAGGGTTGCGTGAAAATTTAAAAAAAAAACAGCAAACCCGGATCCCGGGCAACACAAAAGGATAACCCGGCAAAAACTACAACCGCATCTGCTGCCGGCACCCTTCCGTTGTCCCGCACTGGGTGGCGACCGTGACCAGCTCTGTCTCGAAGAAGAGACCGAGCCCTTCGCGGGCGCTCCGCATCGCCTTTTCCTGGGTATTGTTCATCTCGCTTAAGTGGGCGAGGATCACCCGCGGCACGTCTTTGCCAAAGTCCCGCAGGCAGGCAGCTGCATCAGGGTTCGAGAGGTGTCCCCGTTTCGAACGGATCCTGCGCTTGAGCGACTCGGGATACGGGCCGTTTGCGAGCATCTCCGGACAATGGTTACTCTCCAGCACGATCCCGTCGCACTGCCGGAGGAGACTGTGCACGTGCGGGGTGATAATCCCCGTATCCGTGCAGTACCCGAAACGCAGGCTGCCTTCCGTGATGATGAACCCGCAGGGTTCGGCTGCGTCGTGGGATGTGGCAAACGGCTCGATCTTCAGGTCGCCAATGAAAAACGGCTCCGCGTCCCGGCAGCTGTGGTGGACAAGGGGTTTTGTGGATGTGCGGCGGTGGTTTAAAAAATCGGCAAGCGTCCCTTCAGTGGCATGGACCGGGATATCCAGCTTCCGGGCCAGCACATCAACACCTCTCGTATGGTCGCCATGTTCGTGGGTTACGAGCATGGCATCGATCCGGCCCGCGTCAAGCCCTGCCCGCTCCATGCGTACGAGGATCTCCTTTGCGCTCAGGCCGGCATCGATAAGGACCATATTGCTGTCGCCTTCAAGGACAACACAGTTGCCCTTGCTCCCGCTGGCAAGCATCGTGCAGCGCATCTGCTGTACTTATTTGCCGTCCTCGTATTAGAGTATTTAACAATGGGTAACCGACTGGAACCGGGAGATCCACGGGTTGCGGGAAGACTCACTTGATTGTGTTGACCCTCATGAACCGGCAATTATAAAATAAGGGAGCGTTGCTCGAAAAAAAGGATTATTTTGTTTTGAGCGCTTCGTACTCCGCGAGCACCGGCGCAATGGTTTTTGTGGAAATACAGCGCCGCACGAGCTTGGTGAGCTTGCGGCAATAGTGGATATGCGCAATCTGGAAGCTGACGATCAACCCGAAACAGAAGCAGGTGATGCTGATTAAAGTATAACTGACAATGTCAACCATTTCTTGTCCCTCCCTTCAGGTCTCCTTCTCGAGTTCATCGACAAGCGGTATTACCGAATCGGTGTCCGAGCATTCCCTGGCAAGGCCCACAAACCGCTTCGTGTAATACATAATCAGCAGCTGGTAGCCAAGGATTATTCCGATAGTGAAGGTAATAATCCCGATTCCAATGTAAATTAAAAGATCGGTGAGCAAATCAGCCATAGCGCATCTCATTGACTGTTACGGGGACTAACAGATAAATTTATTGACTGGTTCTCACGCTGTCATCCGGCAAAACGTGAATTGCAGAGGCTTTTATTCCGGCAATAACCTCTGTTCCGACAACAAGGCCAAGTTCGGTGCAGGAACGGCGGGTGATCTGCGCTATGATAAGGATCCCGCAATCCACGGTAACCCGGATGAAGGGACCCAACGGTACCATCTTTGTTATCCGCCCCGGGATCTGGTTGCGGACGCTGGATTTGTGTAATGCTCCGTTAACAGGGGTCAGGGTCACTTCCTCAGGCCGGATATACAGTGCAGCAGCCTTCCTTTCCCCGATGTCAGTCATGGCCTCTATGCAGATCTCCCCCACTTTAATGAGGGCATGGCCATCATGGTTTTCTGCCACGACCCCTCCCGTGATTGCATCGATGCCAACGAACCGGGCAATGTCGCGGCCTTTTGGCTGGTAGAAGATCTCGGTACTCGTCCCGGTCTGCACCAGTTTCCCGTTCATGATCACCCCGATCCGATCTGCAAGGCGCTGCCCCTGGATCATATCGTGGGTGGACATGAGGATGGTGGTTTTGAATTCCCGGTTGATCCGGACGATCAAATCCTCGATCAGTTCCACAGATACCGGGTCGAGGTTCGCGGTCGGCTCGTCAAGGAGGAGCACCTCGGGCCGGGTGACCATGGCCCGTGCGATAGCCACGCGCTGCATCTCTCCGCCGGAGAGGGTGACGGCCCGCTGTTGGCCGAACATCGGCAGGCCGACAAGGTCAAGAGCCTCCAGCACGCGTTTTTTTATTTCTGCCGCCGGCACACCCCGGAATTTCAGGCCGAATCCCACGTTCTTTTCCACCGTGGTATTGAGGACGGCAGGCTTCTGGAAGACCAGTCCCATGCGGCGCCGGATAGCGATCATATCGGCATGGGGGGCGGTCGTATCTTCCCCGTCAAAGAAGATCTTCCCGGATGTTGGTGTGTCCAGCAGGTCGATGAGGCGGATGATGGTTGTCTTGCCGCACCCGCTCGGGCCGATCAGGGTGAAGATCTCCCCTTTCCTGATCTCAAGGCTGATGTTACGGATTGTTTCCTTATTGCCAAAGGTCTTTGACATCCGCTCGATACGGATCATCCGGGGGGACCCCCGACAAACTGCTGGGAGTCGGCGGAGAGGCCTGAGGTTATCAGGTTCAGCGTGACGACAACTACCAGGGCAACGATCAAAAGGATGATCCCGAGTGCTATGGAAAGACCAAACTCTCCCATGCCTGTCTCAAGGGTTATTGCCGTGGTAAGGACCCGGGTGTGGTCCCGGATGTTGCCACCGATCATCATCGCAACGCCTACTTCAGCGATTGCTCTCCCGAACCCGAGAACCACAGCACCCATGATCGCAAACCGGGCCTCTTTCACGATCTCGAGAATCTTCTGGAAACCGGTGGCCCCGAGAGCAACCAGCGTATCGCTGATGCTCCGG